>JBKJHT010000156.1:0-9630 GCA_046598945.1 Burkholderiales bacterium
AATAAAAGGATTGAAACTGCCGTCGACAAAGCCCTTGTAATGGCCCAGAAAATACAGTTTGCTTTGCAGCGACTCGATCTGGTTGGACAGCGCTCGGCGCGTCGCGTGGTCGAGTATGCCACTCGTGGCGATATGTTCGCTGGCCTGAAAAGATCGCAGCGCCTTTTCCAGTGCTTCGGCACTGGAGCGCGGTCCATCGTCTGTCAAAAAGCCCAAGCAATGCATTGCGCCAAGGCGCAGGCTCAGATGGTCGTGCAATGCACGGGAGGTTGCTTCGTCGAACGTGCCCAGCGCCATTCTTAGAGAATCCGATTCGGGCGCGGTTGAGGCGGATGTCCGCTCTGTTTGAAAGTCGGCGACCGCTTTTGCCGTGGCAGCGTCGAAATCACCGCTAACATCGGCGACAAAGTAGCCGATAACTTTTAACTGGCTTTGTAATTCGCGCACGGGATCGCCTCGCGATCCAATCTTTAACGTGTCGTCCATGGATAAATCTTGTCCTCCTCAAGATTCGCAGCCAGCAGCGGAATAGCCGCTAACCCACGTGTATTATGGGCATGCGTTGCTCAACCTCGCAATAGAGCAAAAGGACTAGGCCAAAAGTGATAGCACACGGCCGCGTCACGCGGCCACCGATCAAACCAAGGGTCTACGCCGATCGATTTGCCGCGGCGCCGCGAATCAAGGTGCCGACACCCTCGTCGGTCAGCACTTCCAGCAACAACGCATGCTCGACGCGCCCGTCGATAATGTGCGCGGTCTTCACGCCATTTCGCACTGCGTCGAGCGCTGTTTCAATTTTCGGCAACATGCCGCCGTAAATCGTGCCATCGGCGATCAGTTCGTCGACGCGGGCGCTGGTCAAACCCGTGAGAACATTGCCTTGCTTGTCCATCACGCCGGCGATGTTGGTCAGCAAAATGAGTTTTTCCGCTTGCAAGGTGATGGCGAGTTTGCCGGCGACCGGATCGGCGTTGATGTTATAAATTTCACCATTTTCGCCGACGCCGATCGGCGCGATCACCGGAATGAAGTCGCGCGTATCGAGCAGGGAAATCAGCTCCGGATCGATCGACACCACTTCACCGACCAGGCCGATGTCGAGTAACTCGTCTTTTTTATCCTTATTTTTGACCAGCATTTTTTTAGCGCGAATCATGCCGCCATCTTTGCCATTCAGACCCACGGCTTTGCCGCCGTGTTTGTTGATCAGGCTGACGATTTCTTGATTCACCAAGCCGCCAAGAACCATCTCGACCACGTCGAGCGTTTCCTCGTCGGTGACGCGCATGCCTTGCACGAACTCGCTCTGCTTGCCTACCCGCTGCAGCAATTGACCGATCTGCGGCCCACCGCCGTGAACGACGACGGGATTCATGCCGACCAGTTTCAGCAAGACGATATCGCGCGCGAAGCTGTCTTTGAGCCTCTCGTCAGTCATGGCGTTGCCGCCATATTTAATGACGATATTGCGGTCGTGGAAACGCTGAATGTAAGGTAACGCTTCGCCGAGAATGCGCGCTTTCTCGGTCGCGGTGGTGGGTATCGAGGACATGGGCGGCCTGTGTCTGAAATGAGCCGTTATTTTACACAGGAACTGACTGAACCGCGGGGAGGCCGTAGGGTGCATTCATGCACTAATGAGGTTGAACGGTGCGCGAGCGCAACTGCATTTTGCACCTCGCCACGCGCGGCATGGCCCTAGGCCAGCATCTACAGCCTGCCGTGACGGCGTAGCCTAGGCCAGAGGCAATGGCCCGAAGCCAGTGGCTAGCCTAGGGCTACCCCATATCCATGGGCTTCTCGGGGCCATACAAAATATCTCTGTGTTGCAATTTGCGACACAACGGCGTCCCGCTTGCTCAGCGAGCGACTATGCGGGTCTTTTCTGGTTTCGCCTTCAGCGACCAAGTGTCGCGCACAGCCTCGATCAAGGCCGCGATGGCGGGATCGTGAGCGTGTTCGGCGGGATAGATAAACCAGAGCGCTGTTGTGAGTCGCTCCTTCCCCCAAACGATCACTTTGCCGGCCGCTTCGGCCGCGCGCGCCTGATCTTCACCCATTAAACTCAATCCCACGCCGGCCTCTATCAAGCTATTGATGACGGATTCCTGATCGGCTTCGACCACTTTGGTCGGCTCCGCGCCCTGATTTCGAAACAGCTCGTGCAGGAGTTGATTGTGGGTGCTGACGGCCGGCGCCAATATCCACGGCAGCGCGGCGATTCCAGTCCAGTCCGCGGCTTCAACGCGATCTTGCCAGGCTGCCGGCGCTGCGACGCAATACACCAGGTTACCCAATCGCAGGCCCGCTACATTTGGATTATTCAGTGCACCAAAATAAAAGCTCGCGTTCAAGGCGCCGTTGCGCACGTCTTCGAACGCTTGCCCGGAGACCCGTTGGTGCAGTTCCAACTCGACCAAAGGAAAGCGTTGTAGCATGACATTCAACAGATTACCCAAACGAATCGCTGCAGGGTCGGTCACGGTGCCCAGACTGAGTTTGCCGGTTACTTCGCCCGACAACGCTTTGGCTTGATTTTTGAGCGCTTGCGCAGCGGCTAGTACGTTTTCCGCATGCTCCAGCAAGCGCTCTCCGGCGCGGGTAAGCAGCATGCCGTTGAAGGTGCGTTCAAACAACTCAACCTGGAGTTCGCCTTCCAAGGCTTTGATCTGGGCGGTGATCGCCGGCTGGCTAACGTGCAACACCTCACCGGCACGGGTGAGCTGACCGAGTTCGGCGACGGTGGCGAAGGTCCGCAATTGATAAATTTCTATGGAAACTTTCCTTTCACAGTAAGCAGTTGCCATCATTATTGTGCGCCGCAACAATAGATTACGCAAGGTATAAATCGAGTGGATTAGCTTTATCAAAAGATACGATTGGTGATTCCGTTCCGGTGTCGCTATCTTGCAAATAGTGCAATGCAACAATACATGCATCACATGGTTTTAGTAAAGAGTGCGATATGAGTTTTATTCTAAATTTTTTCAACAACTTGGCGAAAAGTGACGAGTGCCGCGAGCGGGAACGCCAGGAGGCCTATTTGGCGAAATCGGTCGATATCCACGACCTTGAATATCGTATGCGCGAATTGGAGCGTGGGAGAAAGGTGTTTCCTTGGGTTGCATTTGCGCGACAGTAATCCGGTCCGCCACCGCGACAAGGTATAAGTTTTGACTAAGGACGTACTCATGATACTGAAGCTATTTGCATTCCCTGACGATCCCTTAAACTCTAGGGCGAGACCAGCACGCGAACACGAAGTGCAAGCCTATTACAACGAGCACGCGAAAGCCGCTTCAAGGGTAAGGGCGCTCAAATGGTTGAGTGCGGCGCTGCTGGTGTTAGTCGGGTTTGCCGCCTGGGCCGAAGACGACGTGGAACTCAACGATGACGCAACGCCAGCCGTTGCTGCGTCGGGTGATGACGGCGCAGCGCGCGATGCAGCTAGCCAAAACCCAGGCACTTCGCCAGCTACCGTGTTTATCGATGGCCCGACGGGGATTATCTTTGTCTACTCAGCGGAAGGCTGGAAGTTTGTGCGCGGTATAAATCCCGGGAAGCTGTAATAGTGATGTCCAGGAGGGAAAGATCATGATCTCGGTGAAACAATTGTCGGGCGGCGAACGAGCGAAATTGAAGACCCATTTTCTCGCCTTACCGCCCGAAGATATTTATCTGCGATTCGGTCATGCGCTCAATGCAGTTGCGATCACCGACTATGTGGAGTACATAAATTTTGAACGAGATGCCATGTTCGGCGTCTACGGCGATAACCTTGAACTAATCGGCGCAGCTCATCTTGCTCCCCTCGGCGAGGCCGCGGAGTTGGGTATTTCGGTCCTGCGCGGACACCGTGGTCGGGGCGTGGGCGCCGCTATCTTTAAGAGAGCGATTGCCCACGCGCGTAACCTGAATCTGGACAGTTTCTTCGTGCATTTCCTTGCAGAAAATTTAGTTATGCGGCATCTCGCGCGTAAGCTTGGATTAGTCTGCGTAACGAGCGGCGCCGATAGCGAGGCCTCGATCGCTTTGCCACCTGGGAATGCCGGAACGGTCTGGGGTGAATGGTTGGACGATTGCATCGCGCTTTACGACCATAGCCTGAAATCTCAAGTTGAGTCATTCAAAACGCAGATTAGATTCCAGGCCTTGTATCGCACGTCGAAACTACCGGAATCAGAGACGCGATCGTCTTAAATAGCTTAAGTCTTAGCAGTAAACAGGTACTACCTCCCCTTTCCGGCTCGCTTGCGAGCCGGCTTTTTTTGACGGAGCAACGTCGCCAGCAACCTCATAGATATGGGATAGCCCTAGGCTAGCCCCTGGCCTCGTGCCACTTGATGTTGGCAATCTGTGACTTGATTAGTAATCGCCAAGCACTACAGCAGACAAATTAAAAAAAAGCGATCCCGCTTCAACAGGACCGCTTTTTCATAGTCATGATTATGGAGTTACACGACGCTGACTAGCTTGGCTTTCGCGACGGCTTTTTTCGGCAGAGCCAATTCCAGCACGCCGTTTTCGTATTTCGCCGAGGCCGCCACTTCGTCTACTTCTTGCGCCAGCGTGAAGCTGCGCGAGACTTTGCCGTAGTAGCGTTCGGATCGAAGTACTCGATCGCCATCCTTCACGTCTTTATCGTTCTTGGTTTCAGCACTGATTGAAACGTCGTTACCGTCGATTTCGATCTTAATGTCTTCTTTCTTTAGGCCCGGCATGTCGGCATGAACGATATAAGCGTTTTCTCTTTCGCTCACGTCCATGCGAATCGGGGCCACGACATCGCGCGTGGTTACGGCGACTGGCCGAAAAATGTTCCGAACCAAGTTGTCGAACTGATCATCCAATGCTTCCCGACGCAATATATTTACCATCATTATTCCTTTCTGTCTCAATGAACGCGGCGTGTCGCCGCTATGTATCGAACATAAGGGTGGTCGGTTTGCTTTCAAGCCCGCGACAAAAATTTTTACTTTTGTGATGCGCGCTCGACAATTCGCATCCAGACTGGGTTTTGCCACGTATAAATATTTTTCAGGACGCGTCAGGATTCGTCTAGCGCGCCGGTCTTATCCGTTATGAGAGAACGACTAGCCTGTGATGCTTTTTCAAAAAACGCAAAGTAGCTTCGAGACGATGGTTCATGCGCATTCCGGCGATTTGTATCGCTTTGCCTATTGGCTGTGTCGCGATCGCAATATCGCCGAGGACTTGGTGCAGGAGACTTTCACCCGCGCTTGGGCGAATTGGAGTGACGTGCGCGATGAGAAAGCGGCGAAGGGTTGGCTGCTGACGATTTTGCATCATGAGCATGCGCGGTTGTTCGAGAAAAAACGCGTCGAAATTAGCGACGATGACCTGGATGATTTGATGGTGGCGGCGCAAACTGACGTGTTGGGCGAGCTGGAAATGCGCGATGCGCTATGGAAATTGCCCGAAGGTTATCGCGAGCCGCTGCTGCTGCAAGTGTTGGGTGGCTTCACCTGTGCGGAAATCGCGACGATAGTGAATTTGTCCGAAATGAACGTGATGCAACGCCTTACGCGCGCGCGTCAAGCACTGCGCAAAACAATGGAACCGGAATCAAAGCGAAGAGCGAATAAATCATGAACTGTCTACAATTTCGCCGCAATAAACTGGCCACGCCGCGCCAGATGATTAACGATGCAGCGGTTCACGTGCTGGAATGTCCGAACTGCGCGGAGTTTGCGCGCGATATGGATCGTTTCGAAAGCCAGCTTGAGGGCGCGGTCAATATTCCCGTCGATCCAACCTTGGCACAGCGCATCGTGCTGGATCGCAAGCTCAAGGGCGGGCGGCATACGCGTTTGTACGCGATGGCCGCGAGTGTGTTGCTGGTTTGCGCGCTGTCCGCAGGCATCGGTTATCGCTACCTGGCGCCCGATACGCGCATGCTGCATGCCTCGGTCGATCATGTACTCGACGAGCCTAACGCCTTCAAATCACAGCAAGCGGTGAGTAAGGATGATTTGAAGCTCGCGCTGGCCAATTCCGGTGCAGCCCTCAAGCAAGATTTCGCCAAAGCCGTGATCTATTTGCACGATTGCCCCGTTCCCGGCGGTATCGGTAAGCACATCGTCTGGGAAACGCCGCGCGGCAAGGTCACCCTCATCACCATGCCGAATCAAACGGTGCACTGGCGTGCCGAAGGCGAATACAAAGGCTTGATCACGGCATTACGGCCGGCGCGGCGCGGTAGCTTCGCCATTGTTGCCGAAAACGAAGCTGCGCTAAAAACCGCTGAAGCCATGCTGGATCAGCACATACTCTGGAGAAGTTAGCATGCCCAAGAATGCCTTGTTTCATAGCCACGATCTGGAATCCTTGACGGGCTACCTGCATCGTTTCGCACTAATGAAATTGCGCGACGACGACCTGGCGCGCGACGCAGTGCAAGACACATTGGTCGCCGCACTGGAAAACCGCGCAAGCTTCGCCGGTAAGTCAACATTGAAAACCTGGCTGACGGCGATACTCAAATTCAAAATTATCGATCTGATCCGCCGCCAGGCGCGGGAACCGGCTTTTTCCACGATCCTGGACACGGGTGCGGAAGATATCGAGGACTGGCTGGAGGATGAAACCAGCCCCTTTACCCAGGCCGCGCGGGTGTGGGAACGACCGGAAGCCGCCTTTGAGGAAAAGGAATTCTGGCGCGTATTCGAAGCCGGGCTGGCACTACTGCCCGGCAAGATGCAACGGGTATTCGTCATGCGCGATGTGCTCGGCCACAGCACCGATGAGATCTGTAAGGAACTTGAGATCACCGAGACGAATTGCTGGGTGATTTTGCACCGCGCCCGAATGGGTATGCGACAATATCTAAATGAAAACTGGTTCCACACGACAGGCCCGGAATATCGCGATACTGCCGGCGGACTGCTGGAAGATCTCCCAGTTGCAGTCCCAGGCGCTCGATCGCGAACTTATGCGCGAGGAAATCGGTCTACTGAAACAGCACTTCGTGCGTTGTGATACCTGTCGCGAGCGCTATGAGGAATTACGTTTCGTGCATCGCGCCGCGAGGCGTTATGGGTTGGAATTGATTCGTAAAGCCATCAAGGCTTGATTGTTCACCGGTTGTCCCGGCATTTTTAAACCACCTTTTTTAAAGGAAGCCCCATGAAAAAATCCCATTTGCTTATTCATTCCGCTATCGCCAGCTTGATTGCTGTTTCCTCCGTCACCGCCACGCCAGCCATTGCCGCGGATGGTAAAGAAAAGTGCTACGGCGTAGCAAAAAAAGGCCAAAACGATTGCGGCACGGCGGAGCATTCCTGTTCTGCCGAAGCGAAGGCCGATAATCTGCCGCACGAGTGGAAATATGTCGCCAAAGGCACCTGCGAGCAAATCGGCGGTAAGCTGACCGCGCTGGCCGGCGACAAGGCGAAAGAAATGGCGAAATAAAAAGTTCGCGCGCTGAGTATGAATGCCACGGCGCTCAGTGCGCGACCTGCGAGCTCGATTCCGGCCCGTGTCGGGATCGGGTTGCGCACGCCGCATTACCGCGAACTGCTTGATACATTGCCAGCCATCGGCTGGTTTGAAGTTCACAGCGAAAATTACTTTGGCGAGGGTGGCCAACCGCTATATTTTCTTGAGCGCTTTCGTTCCCGTTATCCACTGAGCTTGCACGGCGTCGGATTGTCGTTGGGTTCGACGGACGCGCTTAATTCAACCCATCTACGCAAATTAAAATCCTTAGTGGATCGATTTGAGCCGGGACTGGTTTCCGATCATCTGTGCTGGTCGTCGGTCGGTGGGCAATTTCTGAATGACCTCCTTCCGTTGCCTTACACCGAAGAAGCGCTGAGCCACGTCGTGACGCGCATCGGCGAAGCACAGGATTATCTGCGCCGGCAAATCCTGGTGGAAAACGTATCGAGCTATTTGCAGTACAAGCATTCGACCATTCCGGAATCGGAATTTTTGGCCGAAGTGTCGCGCCGCGCGGGTTGCGGAATTTTGCTCGACGTGAACAATATCTACGTCAGCGCCGAGAACCACCAATTCGATCCACACACTTATCTTGATGCGATTCCCGCAGATGCCGTGCAGGAAATTCATCTTGCCGGTTTTGACTCGAACGGCGATTGCCTGATCGACACCCACGGCAAGCCGGTGTTCGACGCCGTATGGCCGCTGTACGCCCACAGCATCGAACGCCTCGGCCCCAAGCCGACATTGATCGAGTGGGACACGGATATTCCGGCGCTTGACGTGTTACTCGCCGAAGCGTGGAAAGCACGGGACATTTTGGAGCGCCACGATGCGATTAGCGGCGCTTGAGACCCTATTTCGCGATGCTTTATTGTCTGCCGATGAAACGATCCTCGCCATGTTTGAAGTCGGAAACTTAACGCAACGAAAACGCCTCGATATTTATCGCAATAATGTCCTCAGTAATTACCGTAGTGCGCTGAAAGCGGTCTATCCGGCGATCTTAAGTTTGGTCGGCGCGGATTACTTTCGCCAAGCCGCCCAACGCTATATCGAACGCTATCCATCCGGTAGCGGTGACATCCATCACTATGGCGATGACTTTTGCGATTTGTTGGCAAGCTTGCCCGGAGCGCAAGAGCTAGCTTACCTCCCAGATGTGGCGAGGCTGGAATGGTTTATCCATGCGGCGTTCCACGCGGCTGATTACGAGCGCCTTGATCTAAGCCGGTTGCAGGACATCGCCGCGGAAGATTATCCACGCTTGCGCTTCCTGTTGAATCCTGCCGCGCGGCTAATGCATAGCGATTTTCCGATCCGCCGTATTTGGCAAGTTAACCTTCCAAACTATCAAGGCGATCAGCGCGTTGACCTGGGCGAGGGCGGTGAAAATCTGCTGGTCATGCGCCGAAATTTTGTAATGGAGGCCGAGGCGATTGCAACGGCGGACGCGGCGGCGCTAAGCGCATTTCAGCGTAATGAGATGCTTGGCCAGGCCTTGGATGTGGCCCTGGCCATCGATGCGGATTTCGATGTTGGAATTTTCCTGCAACGCTTCACTCTCAACGAAACTATCGTCGATTTTCGTGTTGCGCCAAGCAGCGAGTTATCTTGAATTCCAAGGCAAGTCTCGAAGCGCCTCGTTTGAAGTCCATGGGTAGACGCCAGAAGGCGCGCCCAGCTTGCCTCGCAGCAGTGCATGCCGCAAGTGCCGCATTCCCATGGCCTTCTGGCGCACTGCCCCTAACAGCGCCGTCCTGGTTATGGCATTAAGTCTTGGGGTGAGGCGCGGCTGCGTTTGCACGCGCCGCTTTGCGTTGGCGCCACGACCAGGCGCTCTGGATAATATCGTCCGGCGCTTCAAACTGGGGTCGCCATCCCAGTCCTGTTTTTGCTTTTTTTGAATCTGCAATTAGGATCGCCGGGTCGCCGGCGCGGCGCGGCGCCTTGACGATCGGGATAGCCCGACCGGAAATTTTCTGCGCCACATCGATGACTTGCCGAACTGAATAACCGCGGCTATTGTCGAGATTGTAAATGGAGGACAATTGAAATGGACAAAGAAAGTAAACTTGAAGAGGAAATTCTGGCTTCTTTTGAAAGAGGTGAATGGCAGCCCGTTCCCAAAAACAAAAGTGAAATTGCACGCTATGCGGCAATGGC
>JBKJHT010000164.1:0-6902 GCA_046598945.1 Burkholderiales bacterium
ACAATCGCGCACGGCCGCGATGACCTGCTCAACCCGTTGCGGCGTAATCCAATAATGCGTGACGGCGCGAAAGCGCGGTCCGCCGATTAACAGAATATTTCTCGATTTCATCGCGGCGACGAAGGTTGCGGGATCGACGCCGTCGGGGATGGAGAAAAAAACCATGTTGGTGCGCTGGTGAACAGGATGAACCGTAATCCCCGGAATGGCGGCCAGACCTTGCGCTAATCGCTCCGCCTGTGCGTGGTCTTCACTTAGTCGGGCGCGCATGTCTTTCAACGCGATGAGGCCGGTGGCCGCGAGCACGCCCGCCTGGCGCATGCCGCCGCCGAGCATTTTGCGGATGCGGCGGGCGCGATCGATGAATTCTTTCGATCCGAGCAATAACGATCCGGCCGGTGCACACAATCCTTTACTCAAACAGATTTGCACGGAGTCCGCTTTGCGAACTAACTCGATCGGTTCGACATCGAGGCCGGCAGCAGCGTTGAATAAACGCGCGCCGTCGATGTGAAGTTTGAGGCCATGGGCGTGGGCGAAATCGGCGACGCGATCGACGTATTCCGCGGCCAGCGGCACGCCACCCATGCCGCCTTGGGTATTTTCCAGGCAGACTAATTTCGTGATCGGATGGTGCACGTCGGCGCTGTTGCGAATCGCCGCTTCGATGTCTTCCAGTTTGATTTCGCCGTTCGGCTGCATCGCGACTTGATGCATGGTGATGCCGCCGAGTGCGGACGCGGCGCCGACTTCCCAGCGGAAAATGTGGCCTTCCTTGCCGACGATCAATTCTTCGCCACGTTGGCAGTGGGTGAGGCAAGCGATGACGTTGCCTTGAGTGCCGCTGGCGACAAACAGCGCGGCCTCTTTACCGAGCAATGTCGCGGCGTAGTCTTGCAGCGCGTTGACCGTTGGGTCATCACCAAACACATCATCGCCGACGATTGCGTTTGCCATGGCGGTACGCATTGCAGGCGTGGGGTGGGTGACGGTGTCGGAGCGTAAATCGATTACATCCATGGGGCGTTTTCCAACAAAGGATTTAAAGTTGTTTAGTTACGTCGCGTAGGAATGCGGCGCATTGATCGGCATTCGAGAGCGTTTCGCCGGCAATCATGAAAATATCCTCGGCCCGCTCGCCTAGCGTATTGATCTTCGCGGTGCGAAGCTGGATGCCGTAGGACACAAACACATAAGCGATGGCATAGAGCAGACCGGGACGATCGCTGGTGACGATCGAGAGGGTGTGATGGCCGGCGCGCTCGTCAAGCCGAAGATCGACTTCCGGTGCGATTGGAAAATGTTTGATTTGACGCGACACCCGCGCCCGACTTGGTGTCGCCAAGGGCGGGTTTTTCGCCAGCGTGTCTTTGAGTTCATACTCGATGTAACTGAGAATATCGCGATAGTGGCTATCTTTTTTTGCCTTGTCCAGCACGTAAAAACTATCGACGACGTAGCCGTGGGAGGTGGTATAGATTTTTGCTTCAATAATGTTGAAGCTGATTTGTCCGAAAAAGCCGCTGATGCGTGCGAACAGCGCCTCACGATCCGGCGAGTAGATCATCACTTGCACACCTTCGCCGACGGGACTCAAGCGCGCCTTGATTACCGGCGCGGCGCCATCGACACGGCGACCGATGGCGCGCGCGTGCCAGGCGATTTCCTGCGCATCATGACGCCGGAAATAAGAGTCATCAAAATTGTTCCAGAGCGCCGTGAGTTGCTCTTCCGGTAGGGCGTATTGACGGATGATGCGCCGCGCTTCTTCGCGTTTGAGCGCGATCTCGGCTTCCGCATTGCTTTGCGCGCCTTCTAGATAACGTTTAGTCAAACGGTAAAGGTCTTCGAGAAGCTTGCCCTTCCAGGCATTCCACACTTTTGGACTGGTGCCGCGAATGTCGGCGACGGTAAGTAGATACAGCGCCGACAAGCGCCGCAATGTGCCGACCCGCGCGGCGAATTGTTCGACCACATCGGGATCGCTGAGATCCTGTTTTTGTGCCGTGGCGGACATCGTTAGATGACTTTCCACCAGCCACACGACCAGATCGCAATCTGCTTGACTCAGGCCGTGGGCTTTGCAAAAGCGCCGCGCATCGACCGCGCCCAAGGACGAATGATCGCCACCGCGCCCTTTTGCAATATCGTGAAATAAGGCGGCGAGATAAAGCGTTTCGGGACGTTCAAATTCGGCGATTAATTGACTACAAAATGGAAACTCGTGGGTGAACATCGGCACCGCGAAGCGGCGCACGTTGCGCAGCACCTTGAGGATGTGTTCGTCCACGGTATAAACATGAAATAAATCATGCTGCATCTGACCCACGATACGACCAAACGCGGGAATGTAACTGCCGAGCACACCGTATTCATTCATGCGGCGCAAAACATAGGTCACGCGAAGCGGCGCGCGCAGGATGTCGATGAACTGCGCGCGGTGCCGCGGATCGCTCCGGAAGCCAGCATCCATGCGGCTGTTGGCACGCCATAGCGCACGCAGCGTGGTTGGGCTGAGCCCCGTCAATTCCGGGCGGCGCTGCAAGACACGAAAGGTTTCGAAGATGGTTTCGGGTTTGTTTTGATACAACGCTTCGTCGCGCACGCGCAGTACGTCGCCGCGCACCTGAAAATCGGGACTCTCTTCGAGATCGATTAATGGCGCGAGGGGAAAAATTCGGCCGGAGATGTTGTGTAGCAAGATCGTGTTGAGGAAGCTAACGGCTTTGGTGGTCTGATAATAACGTTGCATCAGCAGTTCGCTGGGGCGCTTGTGGCGTTTGCTTTGCAGACCCATTTCCTCGGCAAGGGCAGTCTGAAAATCAAACAGTAATCGGTCCTCGCGACGGCTGGCGAGGTAGTGCAGACGAATGCGCAACTCCTTGAGGAAATGTTCGTGACGGCGGATCTGACGCGCTTCGTGACGGGTGATGAGGTCGGCGCCCGCAAGGGCATTCCAGTCGTCCCCTTGCTGGGCGGAATTGGCGAGCCACAGGATGTTTTGCAGATCGCGTAGGCCGCCGGGACCCTCCTTGAGATTCGGCTCTAGGCTGTAACTGGTTTCGTTAAAGCGAAGATGGCGTTTGCGTTGCTCCTCGCGCTTGGCGGTATAAAACGTTTGCGTCTTGTGGATCGCCGTAAGTCGCGTGTTCAATATTTGAAACGTGGCATGGCTGCCGGCGAGTAGGCGTGCTTCGCGCAGTGTGGTTTGCACCGTGATGTCGGCGGCGCTTTCCGCGATACATTCTTCCACGCTACGCACGCTGTGGCCGACTTCCAAGCCGACATCCCATAGGGTGCCGATGAGTTGTTCGATTCTTTCGGCAGGTTGCTGCTGGCCGGACAGAATCAATAAATCAATATCGGAATACGGAAACAATTCGCCGCGGCCATAACCGCCAACCGCGATCAATGCGCAATCGGGTGCAACATCGGCTGCTTGCCAAATGGATTGCAGAACCTGATCGACTAGGCGGCAATGGCCCGACAACAGCCCGCGCACATCGCCGTTTTCGTAAAACACGCGTTTTAGCGATGACCGTTCGGATTTGAGCTGTTCGCGCCAGGCCGTCGGAAGGCGCTGTGTGAGCGACAGTGCGATGGCCGGTGCGCTTGTCATGCAGTGGATCTAAGCGGGCATTGCGGGCGTGCCGCTGGAAGTCGTCAACACTTCAAAGCCGGTTTCGGTGACCAGCACGGTATGTTCCCACTGGGCGGAAAGACTGTGATCGGCGGTGACTATAGTCCAGCCGTCGGCCATTTGCCGGATTTCGCGCCGCCCGGCGTTGATCATCGGCTCGACGGTGAAGGTCATGCCGGCCATGAGTTTCATGCCGGCGCCCGGTTTGCCGTAATGCAATATCTGCGGATCTTCGTGAAATTTGTCGCCGATGCCGTGGCCGCAAAACTCGCGCACGACGCTGTAGCCATTGCGTTCGGCATGGCTCTGGATGGCGTGACCGATGTCGCCCAGGCAGGCGCCAGGCTTGACCGACTTAATGCCGCGCCACATGCAATCATAGGTGATTGCGGTTAGTCGCTTTGCCGCAATCGACGGTTCACCCACAGCGAACATTCGGCTGGTATCGCCATGATATTTATCTTTGATGACGGTGATATCGATGTTGATGATGTCGCCATTTTTCAACACTTTGTCACCCGGCACGCCGTGGCAGACTTGGTGATTCACCGAGGTGCAAATCGATTTCGGATAGGGATTGTGGCCCGGTGGTGCGTAGTTAAGCGGCGCGGGAATCGTCTGTTGCACGTTCATCATGTATTCGTGACATAAGCGATCCAATTCGCCGGTCGAGATGCCGGGTTTCACGTGGGGTGTGATGTAGTCAAGCACTTCGGCGGCGAGGCGGCCGGCGACGCGCATTTTCTCGATTTGTTCCGGCGACTTGGGTGTGATCGACATCTGGTGAGACTTCGCGGATGGTGACTAATCGAACATTATATCAAGCGACCATTGACGCTTAGGCCGTCGGCAGTCGATAGTCTTTAAAGTCCTCGCGCAATTTTGTCTTGAGCAGTTTTCCGGTCGCGGTGTGTGGCAATTGATCGACGAAGGCGACGTCGTCGGGCATCCACCATTTGGCGATCTTGCCTTCAAAGAATTTCAACAGGTCTTCTTTGCTGACGCTGGCGCCGGCTTTCTTGACGACGACGAGCAACGGGCGCTCGTCCCATTTCGGGTGAACGATTCCAATCACGGCCGCTTCTGCGACATCGGGGTGGGCGATAGCCAGATTCTCCAGGTCTATCGAGCTGATCCATTCACCGCCGGATTTAATGACATCCTTCGAGCGATCGGTAATCTGCATAAAGCCATCGAAGTCGATGGTGGCGACATCGCCCGTGGGGAACCAGCCGTCGGGTGTGAGCGGATCGCCACCTTCACTCTTAAAGTATTCGCGCACGATCCAGGGGCCACGCACCAGCAGATCGCCGAAGGCTTTGCCGTCGTGGGGTAGATCCTTTCCATCCGAACCTATGATGCGCATTTCCACGCCAAAAATTGCGCGGCCTTGTTTTTGTTGGAGGGCGAAGCGTTCGGCTTCATTCAACTTGAAATGTTTTTCTTTGAAGGTGTTGAGCGTGCCGAGGGGGCTCATTTCGGTCATGCCCCAAGCGTGGAGTACGCGCACGCCATAATCGTCTTGGAAGGCCTTAATCATGGCGGGCGGGCAGGCGGAGCCGCCGATGACGGTGCGATTCATGGTGGTGAATTTTAGGTTGTTCTGTTTGACGTAGTTGAGCAGGCCCAACCATACCGTGGGCACGCCGGCAGACAGGGTCACGCCTTCACTCTCAAACAATTCATGCAGGCTGGCGCCATCCAGCCCGGCGCCAGGAAAGACGATTTTTGCACCAACCATCGCACACGCATAGGGCGTGCCCCAAGCATTGACATGGAACATCGGCACGACGGGTAAAATCACATCGCGTGCGGACAGGTTCATCACATCCGGTAAGGCGATTGCGTAGGTGTGCAATATCGTAGTGCGGTGGCTATAAAGCACGCCCTTCGGATTTCCGGTCGTGCCGGAGGTGTAGCACAGCGATGAGGCGGTGTTCTCATCAAAGGTCGGCCATTCGTATCGATCCGACGCTGCGGCGACCAGTTCTTCGAAGCACAGCACCGCGGATGTTTTCATGGCCGGCATGTGAGTGCGATCAGTCATCGCTACCCACCCTTTCACGTTCTTACAATGGGGCGCGATGCCGTCGATTAGTGCTGCGAAGGTGATGTCGAAAAAAACATATTGGTCGTCGGCGTGATTGACGATGTAGGCGATTTGCTCGGGAAACAAACGCGGGTTGATGGTGTGTAAAACCGCGCCCATTCCAGAAACCGCGAAGTAGGTTTCAAAGTGGCGAAAACCGTTCCAGGCCAGCGTGCCGATTCGATCGCCCGGCTGAATTCCAAGAGTGATTAACGCGTTTGCTAGTTGGCGTGATCGCTTATGCGCATCGGCGTAGGTATAGCGATGAATGCCGCCTTCAGTTAAGCGTGAAACAATTTCCGTATCGGCGTGATGTTCCGAAGCATGTCGAATGAGGGAAGAAATCAGTAGGGGCGTATTCATCATAAGGCCGTGCATGGAATTCTCCTGAAAGTATTGTTTTGGTGTGATCGCGACGAAAAGTATAACGCACGTTAATTAATTTAAGCGAACACGCTTGCCTATTCCACAGGCCTATGTATAATCCGCCCTCTTGCTTGAAATTCATGACCCCCGCAACACGTTTCTAGGGGCGATTGCACGACGAATTGATAGCGAGGCCGCGAGAAAATTTGACCAAGATTGTTGACATGAAATTGAAATCTTTGTTATAGTTGCGGTCTTGCTTGATCAGACGCGGGGTGGAGCAGCCTGGTAGCTCGTCGGGCTCATAACCCGAAGGTCGTAGGTTCAAATCCTACCTCCGCAACCAAATTCAAAAAAAGTTTCGCTGGATTTGGGTAGTCTATTGTTCTTTAAAAACTTACAGCCGATAAGTGTGGGCGCTTAGTTTGGATTCAAAGTAATTGAACTAAGTGCTTACATAGAAGTTAATCTCCGGATTGACTTTGAGTGAGCATCGCAGAAATGCGATTTAAGCAGTGATTAAACTGAAGAGTTTGATCCTGGCTCAGATTGAACGCTGGCGGAATGCTTTACACATGCAAGTCGAACGGCAGCACGGGGGCAACCCTGGTGGCGAGTGGCGTACGGGTGAGTAATACATCGGAACGTGTCCTAGAGTGGGGGATAGCCCGGCGAAAGTCGGATTAATACCGCATACGCTCGAAAGAGGAAAGTGGGGGATCGTAAGACCTCACGCCCAAGGAGCGGCCGATGCCGGATTAGCTAGTTGGTGAGGTAAAAGCTCACCAAGGCGACGATCCGTAGCTG
>JBKJHT010000058.1:0-7334 GCA_046598945.1 Burkholderiales bacterium
ACCGCGCGATCGGCGGCTTCCAACGCCTCGGAATAGAGGATTGCCGCTTCGAAGACGCCCGGGCCCGTCTCCGTGTGCAGACCTTCAATGGGAATGCCGAACTTCGGCATGTCTTCCATCAGCGCTTTGAAAAACGGTAGATTTTGGTTCATGCGAATCAGCGAGTAACCGAACATGCCCGGCGTGATCGGTTCCGGGTGGGTGTAATTTTTCGCGGCGAAACTTTGCGGTGTTTCGCGGAAATTGAACCATTCGTATTCCATGCCACACAGCGCCGACAGGCCCATCTTCTCGGCTTTTTTCAGCACGCGTTTCAACGTTTGGCGCGGACATTCGCCAAGCGGGTTGCCCTTGCCGTCGATGAAATCGCCGAGGAAAAACGGTACATTATCGTCCCAAGGAATGTTGCGATGGGTGTTCAGATCGAGCTTGACCATGGCATCGGGAAAGCCGGTATGCCAACCGGTAAATTTCGCATTGTCGTAGGTGACGTCGTTTGAATCCCAGCCGAGTACCACGTTACAAAAGCCAAAGCCGCCGTCGATGGCCGAGATGAATTTATCTTTGTGGATGTACTTGCCGCGCAGCACGCCGTCGATGTCGGCGACGGCAACTTTGACGCGCACCGTGTCGGATTTCTTGATCGCGTCGATGATGCTATTTGGGGATTTGTTGGCTTTCATTGAATACCAATAAGTTTGAATAGGTCATCCTGAGCGCAGCGAAGGATCTGCTTTTGCGGCGTACATATAACCAAAGCAGATCCTTCTCTTCGTTCAGGATGACATTAGGATTAAACAGCCGTGAAGGTATTGTCCACAAAAAGGTGCGCGCCATTCACGAAACTCGCGTCGTCGCTGGCGAGGAACAGCGCGGCTTTCGCCACTTCTTCCGGTTCGCACATGCGGCCTTGCATCGCCTTCATCGCCGCTTCGGACGCGTCCACGCCGAGCTTGGTCAGCGCGTCTACTTCGTGCATGCCGTGGGGTGTGCGGATGAAGCCGGGGCAGACCGCGTTGCAACGAATGCCGCGATCGCGATACTCCACCGCAATGGCGCGCGCGAACATGTGCACCGCGCCCTTGGTCGTGTCGTATAGCACTTCCATCGGCGTGGCTGCAACGGCGGAAATTGACGAGGTGCAAACAATTGCGCCGCCACCGGCGGCGAGCATGGACGGCAGCACGGCTTTGGTCACCAGGAACATGCTTTTGACGTTGACCGCCATGAGCCAATCCCATTCTTGTTCGGTGGTGTCCAAAAACGGCTTCACCACAATGGCGCCGGCGTGATTAAACAATACGTTGATCGCGCCGAAGCGATCGGTTGCCGCTTTCACCGCGGCGTTCACTTGATCGGCTTTCGATACGTCGCAGGCGGTATAGATCGCTTCACCGCCCGTTGCTTCGATTTGTTTTACCAACGCGCTACCGTCTTGTTTATCGACAATGGCGATGCGCGCGCCTTCGCGGGCGAACAACAACGACGCGGCGGCGCCGCAACCGCCCGCGCCGCCGGAGATCAGTGCTGTTTTTCCATCAAGACGACCCGGCACGTTTAGCTCTACTTCTCGCCTACGGCACGCTCTGCTTTATCGATTTCCGCAGCCCGTTGCTGGATCATTACACCTTGCGGCGGGCCCTTAAAGCGGCGGCGCTCAAAGCCGAACCAGACGATTGCCGTGAGTATAAAAAAGGCGATAGTGATGTTCAAGGCCTTATCGGAAGGCGGTTGTACGCCGATGACTAAGATCAAAATCATGGCAAGCACACAGAGTATCGCCACGATTTTGTATTTTGGCCCCATATCCCATGGGCCCATCTTGGTCCAGGTTTTTCCGTGAGCAAGCAAGCCGAAGAAAATTGGAACGGTAAACGACAAGAACAGAAAAATAACCGTTACCGAAACAATTACCGCATACCACTCGGCATAGCTGGTAAAGAGCACGGCCAACACCGCCGATGCCCAAATCGCAGCGACCGGTGTGCGATACTTCGGGCTGACCGCGCGCAATGCGCCCGAGCCGGGCAAACCACCGTCGCGGGAGAATGCGAAAATCATGCGTGACGCCGAAGTCACCGTGGCCAGGCCGCATAAATATTGCGAGACGACCACGACCACGTAAAGGATCTGCTTCCACGTCTGCGGGAGGACTTGATCGGAGGTCCAGAAAAATATTCCCCAACCTTGTTTCGCGCCTTCGGCCATATCCGGTATCGCGAGTACGAAGGCGCACAGCATGAGCCAGCCGAATAGTGCCGACCATATAACCGAATTGACCATGCCTTTAGGCACAGAGCGCGAGGCGTCGACGGTTTCTTCCGAGGTGTGCGCCGAGGCGTCGTAGCCGGTGATGGTGTAAATCGGCAGCAACAAACCGAGCAAAAATACGAACATCAGGCTGTCGGTTTTTGGCCACACGGCTGCGCCCTCGGGCAAGCCGCTATAGTTGGTGAATGTCCAAAGGCGGGAAAAATCCCATTCTTTCGCATAGGCCATGAATAACACGAACATCAATACCGCGCCGCCGATAATCAAATAGCCGCTCAGATCGGTAAGCTTGGTGGTCAGGCGTATGCCCAGGTGATTGAATAGCGCTTGGCTGCCGGTAATGAGCACCATGAAAATCATCTTGGTTGTAAAGGTATCGACGAGTCCCAAGCTAGGTCCAAATGCGCCGATAAAAAAGCTGTAGGTGCCGATATTAATCGCACCCAATACGGTAACCAGGCCGATCAAATTGAGCCACGCCGTGACCCAGCCAATGCCGACGTTTCCAAGGATCGAACCCCAGTGATAGAGGCCGCCCGCCGTCGGGTACGCCGAGGAAATTTGCGCCAGGCCCAATGCGAACACAAATGAAATCAAGCAACCGATGGGCCAACCGATGCCGATGGCGCCGCCGCCCGCGCCGCTGATGGCTTGCCCGAGGGAATTAATGCCGCCGGAAAGAATACAAATGATGGAAAATGAAATGGCGAAGTTAGAAAACGACTTCATGCTGCGCGATAGCTCTTGCGCATAACCCATGCTGTGCAGCGTCTTAACGTCGTCTGCCAGAACCCTCGATTCGTCTGATTGATTATTTGCCATGCCGCTTCCTCCTCAGGATGATTTGGTGATTATTTCGTGCAGCGCGCAACAAAAAATAGCAAGTACGTCAGGGATGATAATCGAGTTTTGAGTATTGGGCAAAGTTCCCGAAAGGCGATGAAACTCCTATTTTTTCATCGCCGCCCCGACTAAAACATTCGCTGGAACCCCTGCGGGAATCCATTTGGCATTTGCCAATCAATCTGATTAGCCGTTCGAGTATTCCCTTCCGGTTTGAGTATTGCTCCTGGGAGCCTGCCGGACTTGAAGGAAATCGATTGCAAAAGGCCCTGGGCGGTGCATGGCCCTCGGCCGTGGCTAGCCTAGGGCTACCCCGTGTTTCGACACTTTGCTTGGGCAATGGTATTATTGCCCGCCAAAATCGTAAAAACCCCTCTTCGCGCAACACTTTTTTCGTTGCGATTCGTAAAGCCGACGGGCTCCGTCGGATGCCGTTTACATTTCGAATCCGATGCTACGCGAATCCCGGGCAAACCCTTATATTTTTCCCATAAGCAATAAAACAATTAGGACTATCAGCACAAGTCCGAGACCCCCACTTGGACCATAACCCCAGCCGCGGCTGTGGGGCCAAGTTGGGATCACACCGATTAGGATCAAAATCAAAACGATCAGCAGAATAGTTCCTAAATTCATACTTGCGCCTCCTTACAGTAAATTGAAACACCCGCGGTAGTTGAGAAAACCGTGGCAACGCACGATTCCCGCAGGTCGTGAATCGGACTTCGTAGCTCGTGATTTAGATTCGCGCTGGGATGACACGTCTACCGTTGACCCGTCAATCACCACGCGCCACCTGTATTCTAAAGCTTTTCAGCCGGTTAGATTCTTTCATTACGTTACACTCGCCGAAAGCCTCGCACTGCAATCCGTCCTAAAGCGCTATCTCTATGTGTTAATGGCCCAATTAGCCGGGTCGGCCGCATGCCTGCGCTTCCTCCGGATTGGTTCGTGTTTAGCGCGTTGGCTCTTGATGCCCCAAGACGGTGCTCATTCTCAAAAGTTTCGCATGACCCATGAATTCCTAACGTACATGGAATATCGGCGACGCGGGTCATGGATCGATACGATGGCCGGCGACACGTGAAGTTAAGGTCTATCTCGATTGCATACAATTTCTTTTGCTAAATTTTTTGCGCCTTATGTGCGGTAGCGCACAGACACGATCTTGCCGAAAGATAAAACTTGGAACTGTGAAGGTCCGCGCGACCTGCTAAAATGTGAAAATAGGTCGTGTGCGCTGCGACAACGGGTCGGTCGAATACATCGATAGTTATCTGGATCAAATGACGAAGGCAAACAAATGGACAAATTCGAAAGCTATTCCGCATTCCTGACGAAAGTTATCGCATTGGCGCTCGTTGCCTTGGTTGCCGGATGCGGAGGCGGCCAAGATTCAATCCTGGGCTCAGGCGGCATAGGCAACAGTGGCGTAGTCGCTCCCACGGTGACTGCAACAGTGCCTCTTGCCTCAACGCCTATTGTCACCGGCGTGGCGATCAACACCAAAATTACCGCCACTTTCAGCAAGGATATGGCGTCCGCAACCATCACTACATCGACCTTTACGCTGGCATGCCCCACTGGAACGCCTGTAACGGGAACCGTAGCCTATGTTGCGGCAAGCCGCGTTGCAACTTTCTCTCCCGCGGCGAATTTGCCAATTAACACCACCTGCACTGCCACGATTACAACCGGAGCGCGGGATACCACAGGCCGGGCATTGGCAACTGCCTTTGTATGGCGGTTTACAACAGCCGCAGCGGCAGACACGACCCGACCCAGAGTGACGCTAACTGTCCCTGCTGATGGTGCCGCAGGCGTCGCCACCAACACCCAGATCATTGCTACCTTCATCGAAGACATAGACCCGGCAACGATCAGCGCAACAACCTTTACGCTGACCGGACCTGGCGCAACGGCCGTAACCGGCGCCGTGACCTACGCCGTCGGCGCCAGAACCGCTACCTTTACGCCGACAGCAACGCTGCCGATCAGCACCGTGTTTACTGCCACGATTACCACCGGCGCCACGGATCTGGCAGGTAATGCTTTGGCAGGCAATCAAGCTGCCTTGCCGGCAGCCAGCAACTTTATTTGGACCTTTACGACGGGCGCTGGCCCCGACAACACACCGCCGACCGTGACCCTCTTGAATCCAACTGATCTTGCCACGGGCGTGTGTCTCGAAACGAGAGTTAATGCGACGTTCAGCGAGGCGATGGTGCCTTCAACACTGACCAACACTACCGTCACGCTGCAACTAACTGGCCCCCCGTTGGGCGCCTTACTAGGGGGAAACGTCGTCTACGATGTACAAAACAACGTGGCAACCTTTACGCCGACAAGCGCGCTCGCTGCTAATACCAACTATACCGCCACCGTCACGACCGGCGCCCAGGACCTGGCCGGCAATGCGCTGGCAAGTAACCGCGTATGGAGCTTCACCACAGGCACTCAATCATGTTTCCCTCTACCACCCAGCCTGGGATTGGCCGCTCCTTTTGCGATTGCGGCTAACGCCGGGGTAACCAACACCCCTAATGTTCCGATTACCACGATCAACGGCAATGTGGTGCTGGACCCAGTGACTGCGGCGACATGTAATGCCGTGCCAATTGATGCCGCCGGAGGTTTCGGTCTTTGCGCGGGCTCTCCTCCAGCAATCAACGGGCAGGTGATCAGTCCCCTATTCCCCGATGCAGGCGCCACGTCAGGCGCTATTATTAGCGATTTGCAGGCGGCGTTTCTCAGCATCACTCCTCCCGCCGGCCCACCGGCCGCCGGTTCACTCGGAGGGGCCACGCCGATACCGGCTGGCACTACTTTAGGAGAGCCCACCGGGAGTGCGCTGGTGCAAGGAGACAACCTGTTCCGCCCTGGAGTGTATCAATCACTCACGTCGATTTTAATTACGGGTGATCTCACGCTCGACGCACAGGGAGACCCCAATGCCCTGTTCATCTTCCAGTCATCGTCCACAGTCGGCACGGCAGCCGGCGCCGCCTCGCCCGCGCCACACACTCGCATTCTTTTAATCAACGGTGCGAAAGCTTCCAACGTCTGGTGGCAAGCCGGTAGCTCAGCAACGCTTGGATTGTTCTCGGAATTCCAGGGCAATATACTGGCTTCTGCAGATATTACGATGACCACCGGCGCGACCTCGTGCGGTAGATTGTTGGCGGGGGGCTTTACGAGCGGCGCCTTTGTATTTGACTCGAACGTGGTTTCGGTGCCGGGTAATGTGAATGCACCACCTACCTGCAATTAAGATTGCATAACGTCTTCGGTGACTGGGCAAAAAACCAAAGGCAACACTTTTATTGGAGAAAACATGCAGAGAATAGTTAAAGCCGCAGCCACACTGGGCCTTGTCGGATGCTCAGTAATGAGCGCGGCACTGGAAACGGCGGACGGTTCAGGCTGGTATGGCGGCATCAACATTGGCCAATCAGCAGCGGACATCGACCATGGGAGAATCCGCAGCGGGCTGCTCTCAAGTGGTTTTACCACGACCTCGATTACCGACGACGACCGTGACACCGGCTATAAGCTTTTTGGCGGATATCAGATCAACAAGTATTTTGCTCTTGAAGCCGGTTATTTCGATCTGGGAAAGTTCGAATTTACGGCGACCACGGTGCCGGCGGGAACATTGCGCGGCAATATAAAGGTAAAAGGCCTGAATTTCGACGCAGTCGGCATATTTCCCTTCAATGAAAGGTTTTCGGTGTTTGGCCGGGTGGGATTGAGCTATGCTGAGGCTAAAGACTCTTTCTCCGGAACCGGATTGGTCACCGCGCAGAATTCCAACCCGAGCAAAAGCGACACCAATTACAAGTTGGGCTTGGGGCTTCAGTACCATTTCACCAAATCTCTCGGAATGCGCGCCGAGGCCGAACGCTATCGGATAAACGATGCGGTCGGTAACAAAGGCGACATCGATCTTCTCTCGATCGGCTTGGTCTATCGGTTCGGCGGGGCGAGTCAATAGGAATTTTAAACGCTCCTTTTAGGGATTCAAAGAGGGTAGAATCGAGTCTATGACGGTAGATCAAAAACCCACTGTAGCACCTGTCGCCAAGCCAGTTGCATTGGAGCTGGCTTTGGAGCAAAACCAGGGCGTGAAAGCAAAGGTAGAAGCGGCTGCGGATGACCTTGCCTCGGCTAATGACATCGTGAAGAAAAGTATAGCCGAGGGTGCGACTACCCTATCGGCG
>JBKJHT010000043.1:0-26972 GCA_046598945.1 Burkholderiales bacterium
TGGCGCGGCTTTCGGCCGACTTCACCGACTTTCTTAAAATTCACCTAATTGGTGACTGGGCGAAACCCGCAAGAATGTTTATCCACGGGGCTTTCGAGCCGATTGCGTGTCGTCAACTGTCGTTTTTAGGTTCAAAGTTCGCTTGCATGTGTAACCACGAAGCGGCGCTGCCCCCCAGCGCTTTGGCCAGGCGCACGGCCATGCCCGCGCTAATTGCGGCTTTTCCATGTAGCACGCGTGATAGCGCAACACGATTCACGCCCACGCGGGCCGCAAACTCCGTTATCGTGATGCCCGTTTCGGCAAACACGCCGTCACGTAAAACTTCGCCGTGGTGCGGTAGATTGAATTGTTGACCCATAATATTCCTCTGTTAACGTAAACGGGTGGCATGCGCCGGTTGGATGCCAGCCTTGCTTCCGGCGCGGAAGAACGCGCCAAGGCCTTTATGCAGAAAACTTTAAATCACCTCACAAATGTATAGCATGGCTATACGAAAGTTAAAAAATTAGGAATGCCCAAAACAAAACTGGCGCGGTTCGCACCGCGCCAGTCTCCTATCATTCGACGTTTAACCGCCGGATGTTTTTCTTACCATCTACGCCACGGGTCCGGCACAAACTGTCCCGGGAATGCGCGCGGCAGATGACGGTGAGCATGACCCTCGGTTGGAATGATGCCTGCCGCAGCGAGATTCCGATAACTATCGTAGTAGATCGTAATCACTTCGTTCGGGCGATTCGATTCCCGCTCGAATTCCACTTGGCGGACAGCGGAGCGCTCGTCGCGGCCGTGGCCGGTGCCGAGGTTGTCGTCCGGTTGCGGGACGCGGCTGCGATAGCTTTCGTTGCTTGGCGCACTTTGCGATTGCGCCTTCGAATCCGGTACGCCATAGCGGCGTCCATCGTCGCGCGCGCCGTTCTCATACGGACGATAGTTGTATTCGTCCGACGGCGGATCGTATTGCTTGCTGCGGAATACGGCGACGCCGATCACGCCGACATCGTCGGGGCGATCCGTGCGCGCGGCGTAGGAATCCGGCAATTCCGTAAAATAAAATCGCGCGACTCGGTCGGTACTCTTGCGCCAACCTTTGATGTCGGTTTGTTGCCACGGCGTGAGCATGTAGCCCGATTGTTTCGGCGTCGCGGTTTCGCCGCTGACAACGTTGACGCCGTCGATTGATATGACGCCGAGCAAATCGCGTGCGCTTTGGCTGCGCAGTGTGATTTGATATTCGTTACCGGGTTTGCCGGCGACGTAATATTTGCCGTGGTGAAAATAGATCGGCAGTTCCCGTTGTTCGTTGCGATCGTAAATCGAGACGTCGGCAAGCGTGCCCACGGCGTGGGCTTGAGTTGATAATGTTGCGACGACAACCGCACTTAAAATTCCGAACCGGCTCATGATGGTCTCCTTGGGTTAGTCGGTAATGCCTTAACGACCGGAGAGTACGGAATGGCTCACATGCATTTGTATCAAGTTGTAATGGAAGTGAGGCAATGCCAGGGGCCGGATGCTGCTTGCCTTCTGGCATGGCATGCCTGGGGAGGCAGCATTCATGCGCATCTTCAAGGTATGTCTTGGGTGAATGGCTTTAACAAACGTTGTCCCTCATGGCCTTAGGCCATCCCGTCCCCACCCTTCTCCCCGAGGGAGAAGGAATTGAATCCCTCTCCCTCGGGGAGGGACAAGGTGACGGCGGGCGCAGCGTTAGCAAGAGCGACGATGATTCTATTTAGCAACCACCAATGTCGCCCTGGTCGGATCATTCGGATCGCGCGCGCTACGTCGTCCGTTGCCCATCACCAGCAACAGCGGCAAGCCGAGCACCGCGCCGATAGCGAGCAGCGCGAAATCGGCGGTGTAGCCAAACATCGCGGCTTGCCGATTGATTTCCTTCTCGAGTTTTGCTTGGCCTGTCGGTGTGGCGATGTTCCAGTTTTTCGGGACGGCTTCGCTTTGCATCGCGGCGTGAAACGGCGTGGCGTGCTCGACCATTTGCGCATGATGCACGGCGCTGACGTGAACGAAGTAAGCGAATGCAAGCGATACGCCGACGCTGGAGCCGACACTGCGCACGAGGTTGAATACGCCGGTGGCTTCGGTACGTTGATGGACGGGAAGCGTTGAAAAAGCCAGCACTTGCGTGGGCACGAGCATGATGCCGGCGCCGAGGCCTTGTAAAAATCCGGTCCAAATGATCGGCCACTCGCCGACGTTGATATTCCAGGTCGCCATCTCCGCGCTCGAGGCGGCAAGGCTTAGCAAGCCGATGGCCATTAGTATGCGCGGCGAGACGCGATGCACGATGCGTCCGCTGATGAGCATGGCGCTCAAAAGACCCAAGCCGCGCGGCGATTGCAGTAGGCCGATGGTGTCGATGTTGTAACCGCGAATTTCAGCCAAGAATGTCGGCATCATGACCATGGTCGGTAACGTCAACAAGCCATAGCCGAATACGAAGGCAAGGGCGAAAAAGAAACTGCGTTGGGTGAGCATGCGCAAATCGAGGAAGGGATTGCGCGTTGTCAGACTATGGGCCAGGAAAAGATAAAAGCCTAATACGCACAGACATGCTTCCAGCAAAATCTCGCCCGACTCGAACCAATCGAGCCGCCCGCCGCGATCGAGCATCATCTGTAGTGAGCCGAGGCCAAGTGCCAAAGCCAAAAACCCAAACCAATCGAGACGATGCAGTGGATTCTTTTTCGTTTCTGGGACGAAGGCGAGGATACCGAGCCAGGCGAGAATGCCGAACGGAATATTCAGATAAAAAATATAGCGCCAGCTCATATATTCCGTGACATACCCGCCGATGGTCGGCCCGATCACGGAACCGAATACGGCGCCGGTGCCCCACAGCGCCATCGCCCGGCCGTGTTGTTCCGTCGGGTAGGTGTCGAGCGTGATGGCTTGAGATAACGGAATGATAAATGCGCCGCAGAGGCCTTGAATGAGGCGTGCGATTACTTCAGCCGCGAGTGAATCGGCCAGTCCACAAAACAGTGAAGCGACGGTAAATCCCGCCATTGCCCAAAGAAATACGCGCTTGCGGCCGAAGCGGGAACTGAGCCAGCCCGCCGTCGGAATCATCACCGCCGAGGCCACGATGTATGACGTAATCACCCACGAGATTTGATCGGGTGTCGCCGAGAATGCGCCTTGCATGTGCGGCAGCGCGACGGCTGCGATGGTCCAGTCGATGGAATAAAGAAACGCGGCGAGCATGACCGAGCCGCTGATGAGTGCGGGATGGCGCGGCAAGGGCGCCGCTGGAGTCACTTTTCTGCTCCGGCGTGGGCGGACTTAGGCTCCAAAAATTGCGGTAGCCAGCCGGCGTCGACCAAATTTTTTACGCTGCGCGGCAGGCCGCGCTCGCGCAGCGTATCAACTGTCACCGTGACCGTCATGCCGGCGCGCAGCGTGTGATTTCCCGCTTCGATTTGAATAATCACCGGAATTCGCTGCACCACTTTGACCCAATTTCCCGTCGCGTTTTGCGGTGGTAGCACGGCGAATTCAGCGCCGGTCGCAGGCGCGATGGCGGAAACGGTTGCGCGCCACGTTTGGTCGGGATAAATGTCCGAGACGACCGTGCTGACCTGCCCGACCTTAATATGAGCCAATTGCGTTTCTTTGTAATTCGCCTCGATCCATGCCTGGCCGCTCTCGATCAAACTAAACAGCGGCGCGCCGCGTTCGGCGAATTCGCCAACGCGCAATTTCATATTGCTGACCACACCGGCAGCGGGGGCGACGATGCGGGTGTGCTCCAGATCCATCTGCGCTTCGTCCAAGGCCGCTTTTGCTTCGGCAAAGCGCGGATGTTTTTCGGCTGGGAGTTTCGGGTCGCCATTTAGATTGGCTAAGACGCGATTCGCACTTTCCGCCGTGGTCGCAACCTGGCGCCGCGCCACTTCGAGGTTGAGACGCGCTTCATCGTAAATATCGCTGCGAATCATTCCGTATTCTTTGAGCTTGGCTTGGCGTTCGAGTTGACGCTGCAGAAATTGAATACGTTCGCGCGTTTCATCTGCTTGCAATAACGTGGTTCGATATTCCGCGCGTAGCGCCGCTACTTCGGTGCGCACGACATCAAGCCGCGCCTTGGCACGCTCGATGGCGATTTCGTAAGGTTGGGGATTGATGCGGAATAACAATGCACCGGCCTCAACCACTTGATTATCGCGCGCCAGTACCTCGACCACACGTCCCGAAATCGGCGCACTGAGCGTGCTGATATTGGCTTTGACGTAGGCGTCTTCCGTTTCAACAAAACGCCCGCCGCGCGCGTAGTAGTGCAAGCCGAATACGGCTACCACTAGAGGCGCCACGCCAAGCAATAGCAGCCGCGTGAGCAGCAACAAAATTCGCGCTAGGAAAGGAGGAATGGCCATGTTTAGCGCCGGCGTCCGCGCGCGATAGGTTTAGACGCGCCGTTTTCCAGGCCGGCCAGATTGGTTTTGATCGCGAGCAACATATCGACAAAATGTTCGCGATCAGTGTTGTCGAAATTGGCGAGGGCATCGCGCCGCAGATCGGCGGCTGCGGCGCGCATTGTTTTCACCGCGGGTTCCACTTCATCCGTTAGAAACACGCATTTCGCGCGCCGATCCGTGCTGTGTTCCTCACGCCGAATCCAGCCTTTTGCTTCCATTCGATCAAGCAAACGCCCGAGGGTCGCCTTCTCGATTTCCAAAATATCGGCTAATTCCGACTGTGTCGCGCCATTGTTGCGGAATAAATGATTCAGCACCCACCATTGCGAGCGCGTCAAGCCAAGCGCCTTTACGCGACGATCGAAGGTGATGCGCATCAAACGCGCGACATCGTTGAGAATAAAACCGAAATTGCGCGACAGGTCTTCTTTGATCATGTCGCTATTTTAGTTGCCTAGCTTACAGTAAGCAAGGCTATCAACTGCGTTGGGCTGTAGAAATGACAAACGCGCCAGGCTGGACGGCGCTTCCTGCTTTGCTTCTGGAGGGGTGTGACTGGAACGCCGCGCTGTGATTGGCGTTCGGGGCATTCTCCTCTGGGGTCATTGCGAGGAGGAATGATCGAAGTTATTGCTAACGACTAAAACGCTCGCGCAAAATATTCTTCTGCACCTTGCCCATGGTGTTGCGCGGCAATTCATCGACAAAATGAACGTGCTTCGGTACTTTAAAATTGGACAATTCAGTTTTCACGCGAGCGATGACGTCGGCTTCGCTCAACGTCGCGCCCTCAATGCTCCGCACGATCACGGCGGTGACGGCTTCGCCAAAATCCGGGTGCGGTAGACCGATTACGGCAGATTCGGCGATACCCGGCATCGCATCAATGACCAGTTCAATCTCCTTTGGATAAACATTGAAACCACCGCTGATAATCAGGTCCTTGGCACGGCCGACGATGGAAACATAGCCGTCTTTATCGATGCTGCCGATGTCGCCGGTTTTGAAGTATCCGTCGGCGGTGAATTCGTCTTTGGTTTTTTCAGGCATCCGCCAATAGCCGGAAAAGACGTTTGCGCCCTTGATTTCGATGCCACCGGTATCGCCGCCACCAATGCGCAACGCCACGCCGGGCAACGGCCGCCCGACGGTACCGCCGCGCCGCTCGCCGTCGAATGGATTGGAGCAGATCATGCCCGCTTCCGACATGCCGTAGCGTTCGAGAATGGTGTGGCCGGTACGTGAGCGGAATTCGTTGAAGGTATCGAGCAACAATGGCGCAGAGCCGGAGACGAATAGGCGCATGCTCTTGCACGCCTGGTGCGTGAAGCCGGGCTCGGCAAGCAAGCGCGTGTAAAACGTTGGTACGCCCATTAGCATCGTTGCATGTGGCAGCGCGGCGAGAACCGCCGTCGCGTCAAACTTGCGCTGGAAGATCAGCTTCGCGCCGCTCAACAAAGTTGTGTTTAGCGCCACGAATAGTCCGTGAATGTGAAAAATCGGTAGTGCGTGAATGAGTGTGTCTGATGACGCGATGCGCCACGCGTCGCATAGGACTTGCGCGTTAGACGTGAGATTGCCATGGGTGACCATCGCGCCCTTGG
Organism: Burkholderiales bacterium; assembly: GCA_046598945.1. Classification (GTDB taxonomy): domain Bacteria; phylum Pseudomonadota; class Gammaproteobacteria; order Burkholderiales; family JALYOK01; genus JALYOK01. The sequence goes on from JBKJHT010000043.1 coordinate 6,047, forward strand.
AGCGGCCCGTGGTGCCCGATGTGTAGATGATAACGGCGAGGTCATTTGCGTTTGAATTTGCTGTAACAAATTCTGTGGACGATGATCTTGCCGCGTCGGCAAACGACCCTGTTCCGTTTTGATCCAGCGTATACGTATGCGGGACTTTTGCATCTTTGCACAACGCCGAAAACCAATCGAGATTTTGCGGCGAACAAATCGCCACAGCAGGTTCCGCGTCACTGAGAAAATAGCGAATCTCACCCAGCTGGTATGCGTTGTTGAGCGGCAGGTAACATAACCCTGCGCGTAGGCACGCGAGATACACGAATACCGCATGCGGCGATTTTTCCGCTTGCACGGCGACGCGATCGCCTGCCTTTAGCCCAAGGCCGATCAGGAAATTCGCGTAGCGCGCGGTTTCGCGTTCGACGTCGGCATAAGAATAATTTTCGCCGGAATCGGCTGCCAGAAATACTCTACCAGGTGATTGTAGAAACCGTTGGGCGAAATAGGCGTAAGTATTCATCGCGATTCGGCGAAAAAATGACGCATGTCGGAGAAGCGCATGGATATGGCATTACCGGGCATGCCATGCCACGAAGCAAGCTGGGTATGGATCATGGCGGGGTAGGGTGCATTCATGCACCCTACCGCGGCGTCAATCGCCGCGCAACAACTCGTTGATGCTGGTCTTCGCCCGCGTTTTTGCATCCACTTGTTTCACGATCACGGCGCAATACAAGCTATATTTCCCATCGCTCGACGGCAGGTTTCCCGAAACCACTACCGAGCCCGGCGGAATTTTTCCATAGCTGACTTCGCCGCTTTCGCGGTTGTAAATTTTCGTGCTCTGGCCCAGATACACGCCCATGGAAATCACCGATCCTTCGCCGACGATGATGCCTTCGACGACTTCCGAGCGCGCGCCGATGAAGCAGTTGTCTTCGATGATGGTCGGGTTGGCTTGCACCGGCTCGAGCACGCCGCCGATGCCGACGCCGCCACTGAGGTGAACGTTTTTGCCGATCTGGGCACAGGAGCCGACCGTGGCCCAAGTATCGACCATCGTGCCCTCGTCGACGTAGGCGCCGATGTTGACGTAGGAGGGCATGAGCACTGCGTTTTTGGCGATGAACGAACCCTTGCGCGCGATCGCCGGCGGCACCACGCGGTAGCCGCCTTTTTGGAAATCTTGCGCGGTGTAGTTGGCGAATTTTGAATCGACTTTATCGAAGTAATGGGTGTTGCCGCCGTCCATGATGTCGTTGTCTTTCAAACGAAACGACAGCAGCACGGCTTTTTTGATCCACTGGTGCGTCACCCATTCGCCATTGATTTTTTCCGCGACACGGATGCTGCCGCTGTCGAGATTGTTCAGTGTTTCCGCGACGGCGCCTTTAACATTGGTCGGCGCCGACGTGGGCGAAAATTCCGTGCGCCGCTCCCACGCGGCGTCAATGGTTTGTTGCAGACTCATGGTTTTCCCTTAAAGCGTTTTGACAAATTTGGCGATGCGGTTTGCTGCGTCGATGCATTCATTGAGCGGCGACACCATTGCCAGCCGCACGTGGTTGGCGCCGGGATTCACCCCGTGTGCATCGCGGCCGAGATAACTGCCGGCGAGCACCGTGACGTTTTGATCTTGAAATAAGCGCCGTGCGAATTCGGTGTCGGCAATCGGCGTTTCGGCCCAAAAATAAAACGCCGCTTCCGGTAAGGTGAGCGGTAACACCGGGTTCACGATATCGTAAAACGCGCGAAATTTTTCGCGATACAGGCGACGATTTTCGATGACGTGGGCTTCATCTTTCCAGGCGACTTCGCTCGCTGCCTGCACCGTTGGGCTCATGGCGCTGCCGTGGTAGGTGCGATAGAGCGTGAATTTTTTTAGTATCGCCGCGTCGCCGGCGGCATAGCCGGAGCGCATGCCGGGCACGTTGGAGCGCTTGGACAAACTACCCATTACGACAAGTCGCGCGTAATCGCTAAAACCCAACTGCTGCGCCGCTTCCAGCGCGCCGAGCGGTGGCTTGGCGTTATCGAGATATATTTCCGAATAGCACTCATCGGATACGATGGTGAAGCCATGCTGCGCCGAGCGATTAAATAGTTGCTCCCACTCGTCGATCGCCATGACTTTGCCAGTCGGATTGGACGGCGAGCAGGCGTAGGCCAACTGGGTGCGCGCCCATACCTCATCCGGGACACTCGCCGCATCAAAGCGGAAATTATCTTGTGCTACGGTGTTAATGAAATACGGCTGCGCGCCGGCGAGCAGCGCCGCGCCTTCATAGATTTGGTAAAACGGATTCGGGCAAATCACCGTCGCGTTGGGTTGAGTGCGATCGACGAGGGTCTGGGCAAGGGCGAAAATCGCTTCGCGGCTGCCCAACGTAGGCAGAACCTGCGTGGCGCCATCTAGTTGATTCAGGCCGTAGCGGCGTTTCAGCCAACCCGCGATGGTGGCCCGCAGCGAGTCGCTGCCGAGCGTCAACGGATAGCGCGATAGGCCGCCTAAATTATCCGCCAGCGCGGCAGTGATGAACGGCGGCGTCGGATGCTTAGGCTCGCCGATGGACAACAAAATCGGGCTGAGAGCGGCGTTTGGCGTGGTATTTTTGAAAAGTCCGCGCAACTTTTCAAAGGGGTACGGTTGTAGGAGGGCGAGATCGGGATTCATGTTTTTGCACCGTATGGTTTCCTACGGTGTTGTAGCCAATGATTGTCGTTTTGAGTGATAAGATGCGCGGCAAGTTCCGCCGACGAATTTCAAGGCCGTATTATATTCCCGATGCCCAATCAACCAAACAACTATTTTCCGCCGACGCTGGCGTTGCTGTTCGCCACGGCAATCTGGGGAACGGTCTGGTATCCGTACCGTCTCCTGCAAGCACAAGGTTTGCCCGGTACGCCAGCGACGTTTCTGACTTATCTCGTGACGTTTCTTCTCGCGGCGATGTTCTTTGCCAAATCGTGGCGCGAATTTTCCCGCGCACCGTTTCTATTCGTTGTGCTTGCCTTCGGATCGGGCTGGGCCAACTACGCGTATGTGATGGGCACGCTCGAAGGCGAGGTGATGCGGGTGCTGTTATTGTTTTATCTGGCGCCCGTATGGACGGTGCCACTGGCGCGCTGGTTGCTCGACGAACGTCCGTCAAACACGACCTATGGCGTCGTCGTGCTCGCCCTGATCGGTGCGGTGACGATGTTGTGGCGCCCCGATATTGGTTGGCCGCTGCCGCGCGATCGCGCCGACTGGTTCGGGCTGTCGGCTGGATTTGCCTTCGCGCTGAACAATGTGTTGGGGCGGCGTTTGGGGGATTGTGGCGTCGGCGCGAAGACGTTGGCGAGTTGTTTGGGCGTGCTGGCGATCTCCGGCGTGGCGTTGCTAGTGGCGGGCAATTTTGATAGCGTGACGCAAGTCCCCAGTGCGACGAGGCTGTATCTTGTGATGGGCGTGGGCGCGGTTTTGTTTTGCAGTACGCTGATGGTGTTTTACGGCGTTGCCCAAATTCCCGCCATTCGCGCCATTGTCATCATGTTGTTCGAGCTGGTGGTCGGCGCGATTTCATCCCATTGGCTGGCGGGGGAAAGCCTATCGATACGTGAATGGCTCGGCGGAATACTCATTGTCGGCTCGACGCTGTTTTCTGCGCTTCCGGATCGCAAGTCGCACTAACCGCGCACGTTTGATTGACTTTCGAATTGGCCGAGATCCACTCTGGGCGCGGCTTGCCAGCCTTTTTTACGATGTTCCGCGACGACGTTGGTAAATATTCCGCCACGCACGTAAAACTTCGCCGTTAAGCGCAAAAAGCGCGGCTGCATTGCGCTTACCAAGTCATCGACGATTTTATTGGTGACCGCCTCGTGAAACGCTCCTTGATCGCGGTAAGACCAGATATAGCGTTTCAAGCTCTTTAGTTCGATATTCTTTTTATCCGGAATGAAATCCAAATACAGCGCCGCAAAATCCGGTTGCCCGGTTATTGGGCACAGGCAGGTGAACTCCGGGATTTCCATATGCACGTGATAATCCCGCTGCGGCGCCGGGTTGGGAAAGGTTTCGATTTGACTTGATGGTTTACTGGGCATTGTTCCAACCTAACTTGGGAAGCGCTGAATCAGTCCGATTTTGTCATGATAAAGCGTTACTCACAAAAAATATTTCGTTACATATCATGCAAATGCCGCGTCGATATTTTTTGTTCGCGCCTTGTCTCATTTAGAACTCGAACTTATTCAGAGCTTCCCTAATCTGAGGTAAAATTACGCATCGCTCGGGGGATCGACGCAGGCACAATCGCTGCGAGATCAACTATTAACACCGCTATCATAACTGCTAAATCGCTTGCGACTAACTCACCTTAAGCTTGCCGGATTCAAGTCCTTTCCGGAACCTACTCACATCCACATGCCGGGCCAACTGGTCGGCGTGGTCGGCCCGAACGGTTGCGGTAAGTCCAACATCATCGACGCGGTGCGTTGGGTATTGGGCGAATCGCAAGCCAAACAACTGCGTGGCGAGACCATGCAGGATGTCATTTTCAATGGCACGTCGAATCGCCAAGCGTTGAGCCGCGCCAGCGTCGAGCTGATGTTCGACAACAGCCTTGGCCGCGCGCCGGGTCAATGGTCCAGCTATGCGGAAATTTCCGTCAAGCGCGTGTTGGAGCGTAACGGCGATTCGTCTTACTACATCAATAACACCCACGTTCGCCGCCGCGATGTCACCGACATTTTCATGGGAACGGGGTTGGGGCCGCGCGCCTACGCCATCATCGAACAGGGGATGATTTCGCGCATCATCGAATCCAAGCCCGAGGAATTGCGCGTGTTTCTCGAGGAAGCGGCGGGAATTTCCCGATACAAAGAACGCCGCCGCGAAACCGAATTGCGCCTGGGCGATGCCCGCGACAATTTAAAGCGCGTCGAAGATATTCGCTCGGAGATGGGCGGACAAATTGAGCGCTTGGTGGTGCAAGCCGAGCAAGCCAAGCACTACAACGCCTTGCAAACCGAGCTACGCAATTCGCAGAATTTGTTGTGGCTGATCAAGAAGCGCGATGCGGGCAATCTGCGCGAGCGGGCGTTGCGCGACATCGAAAAAATCAATACCGAGATCGAAGCGGAAACGGCGAACCTGCGTTCCGCCGAAGCGCGTATCGAAGAGATGCGCCAAGGGCATTATTCCGCTTCCGACGCCGTTAATCTTGCGCAGGGCTCGTTGTATGAAGCCAATGCCGAAGTCGCGCGCCTGGAAAATCAGTTGCAATATTTGCGCGACAGCCGCAAACGGCTGGAGAGCCAGTTGGCGCAAGTTAACGAGCAATTGCAAACCTTGACGACGGAACGGGAAGCGGCGGCGCGCGACAGCGTTCATTGGCAAGGCCAGTTAACCCAAGGCGCCGAGCTATTGGCGGTGCGCGAACAGGACGCCAGCCGCGAGCAAGGCGCGTTACCGCAAACGGAACAAGATCATCGTGTCGCGAGCCAGGCGCTGGCCGAAATCAAAACGGTGCTGGCGCAAACCGAACAGGCAAAGCGCTTGGCGCAAACCCATCGCGAACATGCTGAGCGGATTTTGCAGCAACTGCACGCGCGCCGCGCCACGTTGAGCGCGGAACAGGGCGCGCTGGTGATGCCGGATATGGCGGCGTTGGCGCATCTGGTTGCGATGGTTGCCGGAATCGGCCAGGAGCTAAGCGGCCTGCAACAGAGCCTGGCTGCACAGCAAGAACTGACGCCGCGCTCCGAGCAGGCATTGCTGCAAGCAAGTGGGGACGCGGAGGATAGCCAAGGTGCCTTGACGCGCGTTGAAGCGCAAATTCAAGCATTGGAAAATCTTCAGAAACAGCAACACCGCGACGAAAAAGTTCAGCAGTTTCTCACTGCGCACGATCTGCAAAGCCAAACCAAGTTGTGGGAAGCGGTGCAAGTCGAGCCCGGTTGGGAAGACGCCTTGGAAAGCGTGATGGGCATGCGCTTGAATGGCGTGCGTGTCGTCGATATGGATGCCGCGACCCATCTCAATCCAGCGCCGCCGCCCGGCATCACCTTGTTCGGCGCGGCAACGGATTCAATTGCCACCCTAGCGGCAAACGCGTCTTGGACGCCCTTGTCGCAACGCATCGTTCGTGCCGAGCCGCACGTCGCCGGTGTATTGGCGGATTGGCTTGCCGAGGTGTATGTCGTCGACAGTTGGCAACACGCGTTGGCGCTGCGTCACGGCTTAACGGGCGGCGCCTTGTTCGTCAGCCGCGAAGGCCATATCATCACGCGCCACAGCCTGAGTTTCTTCGCGCCGCAGGCTGAAATGCACGGGCTGATCGCCCGTGCGCGCGAAATCGTCGGCCTCAAAGTTGAGCAGAGTAAATTGCAGCAGGTGCTGGCCGAACGGCGCGAGACCCTGGCGAATTCAGAGCGTCAGCATCGCGACAATCGCGAACAGATTGCCGCCTTTCAGCAACAACTGAGCGAACGCCAAGCGGCGCGGCATACGCAGGAAATCGAGCGCTTACGCTTGAGTCAGCAGTCGGAGCGAGTGAGTCACCGGCGCGATCAGATCGAGCGCGAGTTGCATGAGATCGCGCAACAAACGCAAGCGGAGAGCGCAACGCGCGACACGCGCATGGCGGAATTAGCGCAACATGAAGCGCAGTTCACGGCGCAACAGAGCCAATTGCAGCAACGCGAGGCCGCGCTGCGCAGCGCGGAAACCGCGCTGAATCAGCGTCGTGAAGCGATGCGGGCCGCTGAGCGCGCGTTGCAAGAGGCAAAATTCTTCGAGCGCTCGTGCCGCGAAAAAATACAAGCGCTGGAGACGGCGACCCAGAGCCTGGCGCGTCGTAGCGACGAACTCAACCAAAATCGCAGCGCGATCGAAACGGATATCGCCGGATTGGTTGAAGCAACACTGCTGACGACTCTGCAAAGTGCGCTGGGCTTACGCACTGGCCGCGAAAGTGAGTTGACGACGCGGCGCGAATCGCTGGAAAGCATCACGCAAAATCTCACCGGCGTCGAGCAAGAACGCTTGACTGCCGAACAGAAAATCACGCCGCTCAAGGACAAGATCATTGACCTGCGCCTGAAGGAACAGGAGGCGCGCCTGAGCGAAGAACATGCCACGGAACAATTGGTTGCCAATGGTTGCGTCGAAGCGGATCTATTGCCGCTGCTGGAGAAGGGCATGCGCTCCAATGCACTCAGTAGCGAGATCGTGCGCATTAACGGCGAGATCGAGACGCTCGGCGCCGTGAACTTGGCGGCCTTGTCGGAACTGGAAACAGCGCGCGAACGAAAAGATCATCTCGATAGTCAGTCGCAGGATTTGAACGATGCCGTGGAAACTTTGGAATCCGCCATTCATCGCATCGACCGCGAAACCCGCGAGCGTTTGAAAGGCACGTTCGATCAAGTGAACGAGAATTTCTCGATCTTGTTCCCGACACTGTTTGGTGGCGGCACGGCGCGCATCGAACTCACCGGCGAAGAGATTCTCGACGCCGGATTAACGGTCATCGCCCAACCGCCGGGGAAAAAGACCAGTTCGATTCATCTGCTTTCCGGTGGCGAAAAAGCGCTGACGGCGATGTCGCTGGTATTCGCGTTGTTTCGTTTGAATCCGGCGCCGTTCTGCTTGCTTGACGAGGTGGACGCGCCGCTCGACGACAGCAACACCGAACGCTTTTGCGAATTAGTGAAAAAAATGTCGGAAGACACGCAATTTTTGTTCATCAGCCACAACAAGATCACCATGGAAATGGCCAATCAACTGATCGGCATTACCATGCAAGAATCCGGCGTATCGCGCGTGGTCGATGTCGACATCGAGCAGGCCATACGCATCACCGAGGATGTCGCGGCTTAATAGGAAAAGAATAGAAAAATGGGCGATCTGACCGTTAGTTTAGTGATACTCGCCGCGCTGGTCGTGGCCGGTGTGTATGGGTTCAATCGCTGGCAAGAGCGTAAATATCGGCGCGAGGCGGAACATGCGTTTCGCCAGCCGGAACACGATGCCTTGCTCGACGAGCCGACCGTGGTGCGGATGAAGCAACGCAAAGAGAATATTGCGCACGCCGATAACGATTCGCCGCCCGCCGCGCTGCTGCCGAAGCAAATCGTCGAGCCCACCCTGGGGCTAGACCCGATTGTCTCGTCCGCATCGAGTTTCAAGCCGAGCGAATTGATCGACTACGTGGCGCTGTTCAAGGGCGACGAGGCCAAGACTGGGAAGGTATTGAAGGACGCGGTGGCGCGCTATCGCTACCACGGCAAGCCGGTACGCTGGTTGGGCCGCGGTAGCGCTGCGAGCGATTGGGTGGATATCGCCGGCCCCGAGCAGAATTTCACCGAGTTCAAAGCGGCGTTGCAACTGGCTGATCGCAAGGGTCCGGCGACGGAAATGGATATCGCAAGTTTTGTCGGTATGGTGAAAAACGTCGCCGCGGAATTGAAGGCGCAAGCGGAATTTGCCAACGAAGCCGACGCCTTGCGGCGCGCCGAACAACTCGACGAATTTTGCGCCGAGGTTGATTTATCGGTCGGCGTCAACGTCATCAGTACCGACGGTGGGTCTTTTCCCGCGGTGAAAATTCGTGCGTTGGTGGAAGCCGATGGCATGTCGTTGGAGCCCGATGGCGCGTTCCATTTGCGCGACGAAAATGTTGCCGAGTTATTTTCCATGGTCAACCTCGAGCCGCGACCGTTTCTTTCCGAGCATACGAAAACCCTTTCGACCACCGGGGTCACCTTCCTTCTCGACGTACCGCGAACGGTAAACGGTTCCGTGGCATTTGATCGCATGGCACTCGCCGCGCGGCGTTTGTCAGGCGCGCTACAGGCGCGGGTGGTAGACGACAAGCGCGCACCGCTGACCGATACGGAGTTAACTCGCATTCGCGCCCAGCTTGAGGAAATCTACGCGCGCATGGCCCGTGAAGGCATCGCGGCGGGAAGCCCCGACGCGTTGCGACTCTTCTCTGAATGACGGTAGAGGAAGGCGCAGCACTCCGCATTGCGGCGCTGCGCGACGAGTTAAATCAGCATAATCATCGCTATTACGTCCTCGATCAACCGACGATTCCCGATGCTGAATACGACAAACTATTCCGCGAACTCCAGGAACTGGAAGCTAAGTTTCCCGCGCTAGTATCGCCTGATTCACCGACGCAGCGAGTCGGAGCCCCGCCCGTTGCGGGGTTCGCATCGGCCCAGCATCGCGTGCCGATGTTATCGCTCAACAACGCTTTCAGCGAGGCAGACATTCAGGCTTTCGACAAGCGTGTGCGCGACGCGCTGGATGTCGCGGAAGTCGACTATTTCTGCGAATTAAAGTTCGATGGACTGGCGGTGAATCTCACCTACGAGAACGGCATATTGGTGCGCGGCGCCACCCGCGGCGATGGCAGTAGCGGCGAGGATGTGACGGCGAATTTACGCACGATTAAAGCCATTCCGCTACGCTTAACCGGCGCCACCGTGCCGAAAAAATTGGAAGTTCGCGGTGAGGTAATCATGTTCAAAAAAGATTTTTTGCAAATGAATCACCGCCAACGTGAATCCGGCGAGAAGGAATTCGTCAATCCCCGCAACGCCGCTGCCGGCGCGTTACGCCAACTCGATCCGCGCATGACGGCGCTGCGGCCATTGCGATTTTTTGCTTACGGCATCGGAGAAAGCAGCACGCCGGGAATTGCCGCAACCCATGAGGCGCTATTGCAGCGACTCGCGGCATTTACACTACCGGTTAACGCGCTCGGTCGCGTTTGCCACGGCGTCGAGGGTGGGTTGAATTTCTATCGCGAGATCGGCGCGCGGCGCGCAACCCTGCCATACGAAATCGACGGTGTTGTTTACAAAGTCAACCGCTTGGATTTTCAATCGCAACTCGGTTTTGTGTCGCGCGCGCCGCGCTTTGCCATCGCGCATAAATTTCCGGCGGAGGAAGCGTTGACGGAAGTATTGGGCATTGATGTGCAAGTCGGCCGTACCGGTGCGTTGACGCCGGTTGCGCGCCTCAAGCCGGTGTTTGTTGGCGGTGTGACAGTGACCAACGCGACGTTGCACAATGAAGACGAAGTGCGGCGCAAAGATGTGCGCATCGGCGATACGGTCACCGTGCGCCGCGCCGGCGATGTGATTCCGGAAGTCGTCGCGGTGTTGCTGGAGCGGCGGCCAGACCACGCCAAAGCGTTCGTGATGCCGACGACTTGCCCGATTTGCGGCTCACACGCCGTGCGTGGCGCGGACGAAGCGGTGAGTCGTTGTAGCGGTGGCTTGATTTGTTCGGCGCAGCGCAAGCAGGCGATTCTGCATTTTGCTTCACGCCGTGCGATGGACATCGAAGGCCTTGGCGATAAACTGGTCGATCAATTGGTCGATGCGGGTTTGATCAAATCGCTTGCCGACATTTATGCTGTGTCCCGGGAACAACTTTCCGGCCTGGAGCGAATGGGCGATAAATCGGCGGCTAATTTGCTCGAAGGCATCGAGAACAGCAAGCACACAACCCTGCAACGATTCATCTATGGACTAGGGATTCGCACCGTTGGCGAATCCACCGCGCGCGATCTGGCGCGCCACTTCGGTGGCCTGGAAGCCTTGCTGGATGCGGATCTTGCGGCATTGCAGAGGGTGCCCGATGTGGGGCCGGTGGTGGCGCAGGCGATTGTCGATTTTCTGGCGGAGCCGCATAATCGTGCGGTGATTAATGCGTTGCGCGGTCATGGTATCGTGTGGCAGGAAACAGCGCCGCGTAGGACGAATGAAATCGCGCCGAGCAAGGTTGGCGGCAAGACGTTCGTCCTCACCGGCACACTCCCCACCCTTACGCGTGACGAGGCGAAAGCGCGTATCGAGGCGGCGGGCGGTAAAGTCGCGGGATCGGTATCGAAGAAAACCGATTTTGTCGTTGCGGGGGAAGAGGCCGGGACTAAGCTGGTGAAGGCGAATGAATTGGGTATTGCGTTGTTGGATGAAGTGGGTTTATTGGCGTTACTTGAAGAAAACCGAAAGGACTGACCGGTGAACAAAATTCGAAAGGCAGTATTTCCCGTTGCGGGGTTGGGCACGCGATTTTTGCCCGTCACAAAATCATCGCCGAAAGAAATGCTGCCAGTGGTGGACAAGCCGCTGATTCAATATGCGGTGGAAGAAGCGGCGGCGGCCGGCATTACCGAGATGATTTTTATCACCGGCCGCGGCAAACGTTCCATCGAAGATCATTTCGACAAAGCCTATGAATTGGAGGCGGAACTTGCCGCCCACGGCAAGCATCGTCTGCTCGAAGAAGTGCGCAATCTGCTGCCGCCGGGAATTCACTATTCCTACGTACGTCAGGTCGATGCCCTGGGTTTGGGGCATGCGGTATTGTGTGCGCTGCCGCTCATCAACGATGAGCCTTTTGCCGTGCTGTTGGCCGACGATTTGATCGACGCGCAAGTGCCTGTGCTTAAACAGATGGTCGATCTATTCAACGGCCATTCCATATTAGGGCTGCAAAATGTCGCGCGCGAAGAGACCAGCCAATATGGCATCGTCAAGGCCGATCCACCGGTGGGGCGACAATCGCACATTACCGGCATTGTGGAAAAACCCATGCCGAGCGCCGCGCCTTCGACCTTGGGTGTTGTCGGGCGTTATATTCTGACACCGCGAATTTTTCATCACCTTAAATCCATCGCGCCCGGCGCCGGCGGCGAAATTCAGTTGGCCGATGGCATCGCGAGTTTATTGAAAGAAGAAGGTGTGGTGGGTTATGAATTCGAAGGCCGACGTTATGACTGTGGTTCCAAACTCGGGTACTTGAAGGCAACCGTCGCCTATGGTCTCAAGCATGTGGAAGTCGCCGGCGATTTCGCGGCGTATTTGCGCGAAGTGGATTCCCGCTGAGCGCCATGCTGTCCGCACCCGATGCCCGTAAAATTCTCGATGAAGCCGAAGAAATCTATTCTGCCGCGGCGGTGAGCCAGGCCATTGCGAAATTGGCCGTGGCGATTTGCGACGATCTACAGCACGAGCATCCGCTGGTGCTGAGTGTGATGGGTGGCGCCGTGGTGTTCTCCGGCCAATTGTTGCCGTTGCTGAAATTTCCATTGGAGTTCGACGCGATACATGTGTCGCGTTACGGCAGTTCGACCCGCGGCGGTGAGTTGCAATGGCGCGTGCTACCGAAGGAATCGATCGCCGGCCGGACGATTCTCGTGCTCGATGACATCCTCGACGAGGGCCACACGCTCGCGGCGATTCACGCCAAGATGATGGAGCTCGGTGCGAAGAAAGTCGTGAGCGCCGTACTGGTGGAAAAATCCACCGGCCGCGCCAAGCCGATTCGTGCCGAATTTGTCGGCCTCACGGTACCGAATCGATATGTGTTTGGCTGTGGCATGGATGTTTACGGCGCCTGGCGAAATCTACCGGCTATTTATGCTTTGAAGGAATCTTAATGCTTGCAGTCATCGGTGGGTCCGGACTCACACAACTAGAAAATTTGCAGATTACCCATCGCCAAATCATTCGCACGCCCTACGGCGAACCCTCCGGGCCGCTGACGTTCGGACGCATTCGTTCGCAGGAAATCATCTTTCTCGCGCGCCACGGTTATGGCCATACCATTGCACCGCACGAGGTGAATTACCGCGCCAACCTTTGGGCGTTGCATTCTCAGGGCGTAAAGGATGTCATGGCGGTTAATTCCGTCGGCGGCATTCATGCGACGCTTGCACCCGGTGTCATTGCCCTACCCGATCAGATTCTCGACTACACCCACGGCCGTAAGCACACTTATTTTGAAGGCGCGGACCGGCCCGTTACCCATGTGGATTTCACCCATCCCTATTGCGAAACGCTGCGCACTCGATGCATCGCCGCAGCCAAGCGTGCCGACGTGCCGATGATATCGGGAGGGGTGTATGCCGCGGTGCAGGGGCCGCGCTTGGAAACCAAAGCCGAGATCGATCGCCTCGAACGCGACGGCGCGACCATGGTGGGGATGACCGGCATGCCGGAGGCCGGGCTGGCGCGGGAGCTTGAGCTTTGTTACGCCGCCATAACGGTCGTGGCGAACCATGCCGCGGGGCGCGGCGCCAGCAGCGAAAAAATCGAGTTCGCGGCCATCTTCAAAGTGTTGGAAGAAGGGATGGCGCAGGTTCGGCATATTCTCGAAGCCTTGGTGACCGAATAATGGCGATACAGAAAGTACTGAAAATGGGCGATCCGATCTTGCTGCAAGTAGCGGCGCCAGTGGCGAATTTCGATTCACCCGAGTTGCATGAACTGTTGAGCGACATGCGCGATACCATGGCGGCGCTGAGTGGCGCCGGCATCGCGGCGCCGCAAATCGGCGTGAGCCAGCAAGTAGTGATTTTCGGCATCGACCACAATCCACGCTATCCCGACGCGGAAGCGGTTCCGTTTACGGTGTTAATCAATCCGACGCTGGAATTTATCGGCGATGAATTAGAAGACGGTTGGGAAGGCTGCCTATCGGTGCCGGGCATGCGCGGCATGGTGCCGCGTTACAAGCAATTGCGCTATCGCGGCTTCGATGAAAAAGGCCAGGCGATCGATCGCACGGTCAACGATTTTCATGCGCGGGTGGTGCAACATGAATGCGATCATCTGATCGGTATGCTTTATCCGATGCGCATTAAAGACTTTCGTAATTTCGGATTTGTTGATACGCTGTTCCCTGGGCAGGACGTTATAGACGAATAGAAACGGAGCTCGCTATGTCAGAGCCGCAAGCCATCCCCACCACACAAAACTTCCCCGCGCTTTTGCGCATCACGCATATTGTCTATGGCCTTCTCAGCTTAGGCTTGCTGCTCGGCTGGTTTCCAGCCGTCATCGGCGTGATCCTCAACTACGTCAAGCTCGAAGACGTGCAAGGGACTTGGCTCGAATCCCATTTCCGTTGGCAGATACGCACGTTTTGGTGGGGCTTATTGTGGGCGGTCATCGGCATCATTACCTGGTTGATTGTCATCGGCTGGTTTATCTTGATTGCCGACGGCATATGGATTCTCTATCGCGTTATTAAAGGCTGGCTGAATTTGAACGAGAGCAAGCCTATGCCCGGCGCCTCAAGCCCATTTGCGACCTGATCGATAGCGTGTCGCGAGAGCATGCGCCACGCGGCAAGCAGGGATTGCCTCCTGGCGCGGCATGCTCGGAGAGCCGCGCTGGTATTGCCTCTCAGGCGAACCCAAAAAACTGCTATTCTGAGCAAAGTGAAGGATCTGCTTTGCACGCCCACTGACCGACTCCGTTAACCCATGCCGACTACTTCTGAGAATGACCCATCACAAATCGGCGTAATCGGCATCGGCGCCATGGGCATGGGCGTCGCGCAGTCGCTGCTGCGCAACGGCTGGCGACCCTACGTACGCGACATAAACCCCGCGCGTGAAGCCGAAGCGCGCAACGCCGGCGCGATCGTTTGCACCTCTGCGCAAGAACTCGCTATGCACTGTGACCTCGTTATCACACTGGTAGTGAATGACAAACAAACTGACGAAGCGTTATTCGGCACGCAAGGCGCAGCGGCAGCGCTACGGCCCGGCAGCGTAGTGATTATGAGCAGCACGGTTGCGCCCGATTATGCGATGGCGCTGGCCGCACGACTGGCGCAACAAGGTGTAAGCATGCTCGATGCGCCGGTTTCCGGCGGTCCGGCGAAAGCATTGTCGGGTGAGATGAGCATGATGGCCGCGGGTTCTGCGGCGGCGTTCGCCAAGTGCGAAACGGTATTGGCGGCCATCACCGGCAAGTTATTTCGCATCAGCACAGTGCCCGGCGACGGCTCGAAAACCAAGATCGTCAACAACATGCTCGCCGGCACGCAACTGGTCGCGGCGGCGGAGGCCATCACGCTCGGCGCGCAACTCGGTCTGAACCTCGACACCTTGTTCGACGTCATCTGCAACAGCTCCGGCGCAAGTTGGATATTCGCCGATCGCATCGCGCGTGTGCTGAAAAACGACTACGCCGTAAATGCCGCGCTGCACATCCTCAAGAAAGACCTGTCGATTGCCGTCGCTGCGGCACAACAAAATAATGTTCCGACCGCGCTGGCGAGCGCCGCCTTGGCCATGTTCACCGCCGCGTCAGCAGCGGGACTGGGCAGCGAAGACGATGCCGCGCTGGTTAAGTATTGTCAGCAACTGGCTCTTGCGGATCCGAAACGGGATCCTCGGTGACGCAATTATTGCCGGGATAAAGTGGGGCGTAATCGGGTACCTTGTTGCCGGATTCCATTTCATCCTATCCAGGTTACGCTTGCTGACGAGATGGTATTCATGCTGCAATCGTAAATTATCGGACGACAATTTTGAATTCAATTCGGATCGAACAGCATAAATAAAACGCCCCCACGAGCGAACCATGGGGGCGTGATGTGATGCGTGTGATGAGTAACTTACTTCTTCATGCTCATTTGCTTGAAATTTTCTTCCGCTTTCATCAGCATTTTTGCTTGATCGTCCATGAACATCTGCTTCGGCTTCGCGCCGCTGAAGCAATACATTTTATCGCCGACCATCATGTTGATGGAGCAATCGGTCGGGACTTCTTTACCCATCGCTAAACCGGTTGCGCACATGTCGCCGAACTCGCTTTTGCCCGCGAAGCTCGCCGTCGCGAGTGTGATTAAACATGCGCCGAGAATTGTTTTGCTAAGTTTCATGTTGTGACTCCTTTTGTGAAATTGAAATTAATTTGCAACCAGTCCATTGGCGCCGGGAGGGAGGTCGCCGACGTTGCCTGTCGACGAGAGGTTGCCATTGGCCTCGACACGATAACCGTTCACTGTGCCGATGCCACTATTCAACACGTACAGGAACTGACTGCTCTTAGATAGCGCCGCATCGATCGGACTGGTACCGGCGCCGATTACGGCGGTGAGGCCATCGCCCAATAGCGTGAGCGATCCATCCTGGGCGACGCGGTAACCGGACACCGATCCACTGGCGGTGTTGGTGGTGTAGGCGTAACGGCCGTTCTTGGTGACTACGACCCAGCATGCGGCGCTTTGACCATCTTTAACCGACGCGCTGATGACGCTGATGTTGCTGCTTTCGTCGGAGACGTTATAAGAAGACAAGGCGGCTTGATTCGGTGCACCGCCGAAGGCTTCCGATACGATTAGGTGACCGCGCTTATCGAAGGCAAAACCGAACGGCGTAACACCATTTGAATCGCGTACGGTGGGGCCATTTGCGATACCATCTTCGATCGCGTAGATGTCGATTTTGTTGGTCGCTTTTTCCGTAACCACGAGCGCGTCGCCATCGGGGGTGAACTGTATTTGCGCGGGACCTGTCGCGGCAGCACTGAGGGGTTTGGTCGAGTTTGCAATCGGGGTGAGCTTGCCCCATTCGCCGATGCTAAAGCCGGTGATATTGTTGGCGCCGCCACCGTTGAGGACATAAAGTAAATCGCCATGAACAGTCAAACTCACGGGGCGCATGCCACCGGAGGCGACTTTATCGACTAGCGCGGGAAGTCCGTGACGAACCGAGAAAACGGAAATTTCATTGCTGCCGGCGTTGACGGCGAACAGCCAGCGACCGTTTTTGCTCGCGACCAGGCCGCCTTGATTGCCGAGGCCGCCGCCGCTTCCAAGGCCATTCGTCGCAACGCGGCCCGCGGGTGACAAGCTGCCGTTGCTCGCGCGACGGTAGATGACGATCTCATTGCCTGCGACCGCGTTGGTTGCGGTATAAACGCGACCGCTATCGTCATCGCTTGCGTGCGCGCTCGTTGGTGCGCCGATGCTGGTCAACGCAACGACGGCGGGCACTAGGGCCTTGAGTAGAAACCCCCTCCAGTTAGATTTAAAATATGTCATAGTCTTTCGTCTCCAAGAAAGTTGATCGCTTACACTTGCCGGGCGGCAAGCGCGTGGATTGGGATCGTCAAGCGAATGATGTTCCCGATCGGTAGTCGTGAAAGCCATCAGAAATCTGACAAAAAATAATTAAGTATTTTCTATCCTATTGATAATAAATAATTATTTGTTACTATAAATAAGTAAACGTTTACATATAATAGATTGATGGGACGCCACGCAAAGATCAGCCGCGACACAATCACCGCCTCTGCCATCCGCCTTGTCGTGGAGGGTGGCGCGCGCAATGCCACGATCAAAGCGATTTCCGCGCACATGGACGTGAACGAGGCCGCGTTGTATCGCCACTTCAAAAGTAAAGAAGAAATATTAACGAGCGCCTACGTTGCAATCGTCGATGAGATGGCCAATCAGAAACGTCACCTGGCGAAAAGCACGCTGCCGTTTGCGGAACGGGTGCGGGAGTGGATCAAGCTGACCTATCGTTATTACGACAGCAATCCCGATGCGTTTGCCTACGTGTTGCTGCTGCCGCCAAGCTCGATTGCGAACGCGGATGTGTCTCGCGTTCAAGGCAAGATTTTTATGTCGCTGCTGCGGCGCGCGCGGCGCAATGGCGAAATTTCACCGATGCAGCCGAAGCTGGCCTATAGCCATTTCTCCGGCATCATGCTGAACATTCCGCGGCTGATTTATGAAGGCACGTTGCGTGGCCCGGCGAGTACTTATGTGGACGATGCCGTCGGCGCAGTGTTGCGCGCGCTGGATTTGCGGTAAGGTGGCGGTTTCGATACGAATGAAGGTCAGACATGAAACAACTTTTTTCGCTCGCGCTGATAGCTCTTGCGTTAGCCGCATGCTCTACGCAGCAAAAACGGCCTATGAACCAGATGGCTGGCGATTGTGCCGATTACCAGTGGGACATGCGCGATGAGTTGGCCATTGCCGACGGCGCAATGGTGGCAACACCGGTATTCGCTAGCGCCGAGGGCGCCGCGCTGCCCGTATCGTTGAATCGCAAGCTCGCTCTTTCGCTCTATCCGACTAGCGACGTTCGCTTCGTGGTGGAGCCGGAGAAGCGCGGCAAAAAAGCGGATGAATTTGCCGGCCTGGCGAGAGTGCGCGTCGATCAAGCCGGAACCTATCGATTTTCCACTGTGATTCCCTATTGGGTGGAGATCGTCTCAAGCGACGGTAAGCGCATCAAATCGAATAAATTCGAGATGCAATCCCAGTGCAAAAAAGTGTTTAAGAGCGCCGCGTTTCCGCTTCAAGCCGACACCAATTATTGGCTGCAAATGAGCGCGAGCCGCAGTAAGGAAGCCGCTATTATTATCACCAAAGAACCTTAATGATGCCTGAAGAAGCGCTCTGGTACCGGGTGGCCTTGGGCCATTGGCTCGCAGGCCAAGTCTACTGGGTGTTTTAGTCGAATGGTTCCGTCTCAATCACTCAAGCTGGAAGATTGTAGCGCACCCGGTCTGGGCGCAGAACTCTACATCGTCGAGGGCGACTCCGCATCGCGCGCCGTGTGTCGGGTGCGCGATGAACGTCACCAAGCCGTATTGCCGATGCAAGGCAAACCGCTTAATGCCATTCGCGCAACGCCGAAAAAAGTCGCGGCGAATCCGTGGTTAGCCGCGTTATCCGATGCGCTTGGGTCGGGCGTCGGGGATGCTTTTGACATCAGCAAAACGCGCTATGGGCGCATCGTTCTACTGATGGATCCCGATGCCGATGGCATTCATTGCGGCGCGTTGCTGTTGATGTTTTTCCGGCGTTGGATGCAGCCGTTGCTCAAAAGCGGTCGCATCGCCATGGCCCGGGCGCCGCTGGCGACAATACGCGTAGCCGACGGACCAATTCATGTGCGGTCCGAGAACGAATATCGTTTTCATTGCGAGCGTTTACGTGGCGCGGGAACGGCGTTTGAAACTGTTCGCTATCGCGGATTGGCGGGAATGGATTTAGCGGTACTTGAGGCGACTTGCGTGGATCCTGCGACGCGCGTTCTGTCGCCATTAGGAATCGCCGACGCCAACGCAGCGATTGCGGTATTCAGCGGATCGTTGATTTAGGGCAAAAGCAAATCGCACATTTGTCATTGCGAGGAGCAAAGCGACGAAGCAATCTCGATTTTTACGGCTGTGAAAATACGCGATTGCTTGGTCGCGAAAAGCACTCCTCGCAATGACAATTAAGTCGTGCATCGATCTTCGTAGCGACGAGCATGGGTTCAGCGTGGAACTACTGCGCCGTCCAGCCGCCGTCGACGATTAAATGCGTCCCGGTGATCATCGCCGCGGCGGGTGAAGCGAGGAACACCGCGGCGGCCATGATGTCTTCCAACTTAGCGAGCTTGCCCATCGGAATTTTTGACATGACGAAGGCTTGCTTTTCAGGGGTGTCGACAACGCGTCGCACTAACGGCGTATCGGTAAACGTCGGGCCGATGCTGTTAACGCGAATTTTCTTCGGCGCCAATTCCACGCCCATGGCTTTAGTCAGACCTTCCAGCGCATGTTTAGTCATGCAATAAACCGTGCGATTCGGCGAACCGACGTGACCCATTTGCGACGAGATATTGATGATGGCGCCGTCGGTTCGGGTTAGGTCTTCGAGCATTTTTCGGGCCGCCGCTTGCGCAACGACGAACGCCGCGCGCACGTTTAGATCGAGCATGATGTCGAGGTGTTCGTCAGAGACATCGACAAACGGTTCGGGGAAATTCGTGCCCGCGTTGTTGATCAACACGTCCAGACGGGGTAGGGCGCCGATCACCTGCCGTACCGCCGCTGAATCAGTTACGTCACAAACAATCCCCCGCGAACGACCGCCACGCTTCGCGATCACGGCGGCGGTCAGTTCCAAGCTCGTTTGTGTCCTGCCGACCAACAAAACTTCGGCGCCCGATTCCGCGAGCCCAATCGAAATTGCCGCCCCGAGGCCCGTACCCGCGCCCGTGACCAGGGCAACTTTGCCGTCGAGGCGGAAGGAAGGTAGTTTTAGTTCATGGTTTTCGCCGGGCGTATCCATTTACTAGGCAGCGGCCTTTTTCAACTTGCCGTAGCGCCGCACGCGCAAATCCGCTTGCTCCTTGTGTCCTGCGAATCCTTCCAGGGCGCAGAGGCGCGAGCATACTTCGCCGATTGCCGCGCTCGCTTCGGGTTTCACTCTTTGGTAGGTGCAGGTCTTGATGAACTTGCCGACCCACAGGCCACCGGTGTAGCGTGCCGCTTTGCGCGTCGGCAGCGTGTGGTTAGTGCCGATTACCTTATCGCCAAAAGCGACGTTGGTTTCCGGGCCGAGGAAAAGCGCGCCGTAGTTAGTCATGTTTTGCAAAAAATAATCGGGGTCGCGCGTCATCACTTGCACGTGTTCCGATGCGATGCGATCCGCTTCGCGCACCATTTCCGCTTCGTCTTTGCAGAGAATAATTTCGCCGTAGTCGCGCCAGGCAATCCCGGCCACGTCACCGGTCGAGAGAATTTTCAATTGTCGTTCGATTTCCGCGGGTACTTCGCGCGCCAGTTTTTCGCTGGTCGTCAGCAGGATCGCCGGTGAGTTCGGGCCATGCTCGGCTTGGCCGAGGAGATCGACCACCGCCATTTCCGCATCGCAGGTGTCGTCCGCGATGATCAAGGTTTCGGTCGGGCCGGCCAACAGATCAAGACCGCAGCGGCCGAACAACTGTCGCTTTGCTTCCGCGACATAGGCGTTGCCGGGACCAACCAACATGTCGACGGGCTCCAATCCCACCATGCCCAGCGCCATCGCGCCGATGGCTTGCACGCCGCCCATTACGTAGATCTCGTCCGCGCCGCCCAAGTACATCGCCGCGATAATTGCCGGTGCAGGCTTGCCTTGGAAGGGCGGCGCGCAGGACACGATGCGCTTCACGCCCGCGACCCGCGCGGTCACAATGCTCATATGGGCAGAGGCGAGCAGCGGATATTTGCCGCCCGGCACGTAGCCACCGATGGAGTTCACCGGAATATTTTTGTGGCCGAGGATCACGCCAGGCATGGTTTCCACTTCCACGTCGCGCAGCGCATCTTTTTGGATTTGGGCAAAGTTGCGAATTTGAGT
>JBKJHT010000259.1:0-31442 GCA_046598945.1 Burkholderiales bacterium
CTCGCCCGCATCGAGGGACTCATTCGCACCAAGGTGTTTGACTCTGATAGGGTCAGTACGTCCGGCACGCAGGCAACGGTATGAAAATAGAGAAAAGATCGCCCAGAATGGCTTGAACTGAGGCAATAAGCAGTCGAGACAATGCAAAAAATCCACCTCGGTTAGATGAAAATCAAAAAACGAAATTCAACAACCGAACGGCGACGATTAAACGGGATTTATAGAAGTGCCCATAAGCGACCGCCGACCCATGGCGGCATGGGTCGGCGGCAAATGGCCGGATGCAATGCTGCTGTGGGACGCGAAGACCAGGCAATGACTAGCGTACAAGGAGAATAATTGACCATGCACGGCCTATTTAGCACCGGCACCGACACTGGCGTGGGCAAGACCCGCATCGGCACGACACTTGCGCATTGTCTGGTGGAGCGTGGCGTGCGCGTGCGAGCGCGCAAGCCGGTGGAGTCGGATTGTCCGCGCGGCGAGAACGGGCTGCTGCCGCAGGATGCGCTCGCGCTGCACGAGGCAGCGCGCTCCGCCGAACCACTGGAGCGGGTTTGCCGCTATTGTCTGGAAGCGGCGGTTTCGCCTGAGCGGGGCGCAGCGTTGGAAGGTCTGGCCTTGAACCTCGAGCAGCTTCTCGCCGCCTGCCGCGCAGGCGTGAGAGAGGATAATTTTCTCCTGGTCGAGGGCGCCGGCGGTTTCTATTTGCCGCTCGCGCCGGGCGTGCTGAACGCGGGCCTCGCCGTCGCGCTGGGGCTGCCGGTGTTGCTGGTGGCGGCGGACCGGCGGGGCGCGATCAACCATGTGTTGCTGACGGTACAGGTGATCGAGCGCCATGACCTTACAGCTCGCGGGGCTGGTGCTGAACGAGGCAGTGTCCGTCACCGATCCGCAGCATGGATAACGCTACCGATCTTGAGCACTGGCTGGCGCCGTGACCCGCGTGCCGCATCAGTTCATGTCGGCGAGCGGCGCGCCCGCCTGGGTGGATCTCGCGCCGTATCTCGAGGCGCTGGCCAAACGGTTGGTTGTTGAGTGATGGAAGCGAAGACGAATCGGTGCGGCGAAATCGAGGGGGCGCCCAATCCATGACTTCGACCGCGGATATCGATGTTGCCGTGCAGGAAGCTGCCGCGATCCTGCGTCGCGGCGGGCTCGTCGCCTTTCCCACCGAGACCGTCTACGGCCTCGGCGCGGACGCGGAAAATCCCGAGGCGGTGGCGCGCATCTTCGCGGCCAAGGGCAGGCCGGCGAACCATCCGGTCATCGTGCACATCGGCCGCGCCGAACAACTGGAGCACTGGGCCGCAGACATCCCGCCCTTGGCCTGGCGGCTCGCGCAACGCTTCTGGCCGGGGCCACTCACACTCATCCTCAAGCGCCACGCGCGCGTGTCCGATGCCGTGACCGGCGGCCAGGACACCGTCGGCCTGCGGGTGCCCGATCATCCCGTGGCGCTGGCATTGCTGGCCGCCTTCGGCGGCGGCATCGCCGCGCCCTCGGCCAACCGCTTTGGGCGGCTCTCACCTACCGCTGCGGCACATGTGCGCGCGGAGTTGGGCGATACCGTGGACTACATTACATTGGACGGCGGCCCCTGCCGGGTGGGGATCGAGTCCACCATTCTCGATCTGAGCGGCGGTCGTCCGCGGCAGCTGCGCCCGGGCGCCATCATGGCCGCCGCGCTTGAGGTTGTGCTGGGCCAACCGCTCGCCGCAGCGTTGGGCGATGCGCCGAGGGTGCCGGGCGCACTTCCTTCCCATTACGCGCCGCAAACGCCGCTCGCTCTCATCCCGTCCAATGACTTGAAAGCCGAAGTGACTCGGCGCCTTAAAAAGGGCGAGCGCGTGGCGGTGCTGGCCCGCGTTGCCGCGTCGCCGCCGGTGAACTGCGTCTGGCAGGTCATGCCGGCCGACCCAGGCGCTTACGCGCGCGAGCTGTACGCACAATTGCGGGCGCTCGATGCGCTGCGCGCTGATCGCCTCCTCATCGAGGCGCCGCCGCACGGGGCGGCCTGGCAGGCGGTGCGTGACCGGCTGGCGCGCGCCGCGCGGGCCGAGCCTGACCCCGGCGGACGATGCCGATGAACGGCAGCGGAAAGAAAACCTCGTCCGGTTCCGGCGCAGTCCGCGACCTTGCGGCGGCGGGCGCGGGCGCGTATCTCGGGTGTAGCGTCGCGCTCCTCACCAAGCACGGCAAGGAGCGGGTAATCGCACCGACGCTCGAGCCCGCGCTCGGCTGCCGGGTGCAACTCGCGAGCGGTTACGACACGGACCAACTGGGCACTTTCACCCGCGACGTTCCGCGCGCCGGCACTCAGCTCGAGGCGGCGCGCAAGAAGGCGCGCATCGGCATGGAGCTTTCCGGTCTGTCGCTAGGGCTCGCGAGCGAGGGTTCGTTCGGCCCCGACCCGATGGTGGGGATGTTTCCCTGGAATGTGGAGTTCCTGGTTTTTCTCGATCATGAGCGCGACCTGGAGGTCGTGGGCGTGGCCCAAGGCAAGACGAACTTCTCCCACCTGCTGACCGCCGATTGGGCTGGGGTCGTGGCCTTCGCAAAGCAGGTGGGATTCCCCGCGCACCATCTGATGGTACGCCCCGAGGGCGAGGACGACCCGCGCATCCGCAAGGGGATCGCCGCCTGGGCGGAGCTGGAGGCCGTCTTTGCCTGGGCGCTCGCGGAATCGGCCAACGGGCAGGTATTCGTCGAAACCGACGTGCGCGCCCACGCCAATCCCACGCGCATGGACAACATCTGCCTCGCGGCCGAGGACCTGGTGAAAAAGCTGCGCTCGCGCTGCTCGGCCTGCGGCACGCCGGGGTTTTGGATCGTCGAGCGCGTGGATGGCCTCCCGTGCGAGGCCTGTGGTGCGCCCACGCGCGAGACCCGGGCCGAGATTCTCGGCTGCCTCAAGTGCGCGCACCGCGAAACCCGCGAGCGGGCCGAGCGGCAGTATGCCGATGCGGGCCGCTGCGACTACTGCAACCCCTGACTCTGCCCATGACCATGACGCGCTTGACCCCAATACTGTTTAGTTAGAAAGAATTCTTGGTTTGGGGTTGCATGGTTGATTGATAGGTTCCCCTCTTTTCCTCGCCCCATAGTTGTTGGTTCTCTTTTTGACTCCTCGAATATTTCGTTTGCCTCGACTCGTCACAGCGCGGTGGGAAGCCATCTCACGTAATAGGCTATCAAGCCAATCCTGCCGGTGCTTAGGGGGAATGTCCGAGGCCGGTCAATAACTGAGCTTCCTTGATGAAGCGGACAACCCGATCAAGCTCTATGAGCACGTGGTGCTCGTCACCAGCCTCGGGCGCGAGGGCTATGAGTTGCGCACGATTGCGCACTCTACCGGGATCGGGGGGCTGTGAGAACGGCTTTGATGAGATCAAGAACCAGTGGGGATGGACGGGCTTTACCAGTCAGGAACTCAAACGCTCGACTCTCATGGCGCGCCATATCGCGCTGATCTACAACTGGCGGCCCTATGGCCGTAGGCCACCCCGGGCCAGCCCCTGGAGCCTGTTTGTAAGCGCCGCACACCCCAAGGCTCGACGCGAAGCGAAGCGATCAGCTCGCGCCCGCTGCTGCTCAACGCAGTCGGCAGAAAGACCGAGCATGCGGGACAGACGAGTCTGATCATCACCTCCCTGCACGTCGCCAAAGACGCTGCCATCGCAATGCTCACCAGCGTACATGGGCTTCTCAATCGCATCAAGGCAACTACGGCGCAGTTGGCTAAAGAGCGCTGGCGAGCCATCGCAAAGTACATCATCGCGCAAATCATGGCCTGCAAACCCCCGAACCCAGTCACTCGCCTGCCTGCGGCTAGTGGGCAAATGAGGAATTTAGGTTGATTCAGAAGGAAGGTCTGCTCGTCGTCGGTGCGGAGTATTCGCTGGAGACTGGCGTTGTGGATTTCTTCGACGGTGTGCCGGAGGCTGCGAGATTATGCTGCCGCGCTTAACGCGATTGAAGCGTTGATGACGGCGAAGCGAAACACGCCAGAAAGGGATCGTTTGGCGGTGCGAGTTACGCTGGTCGATGTCTATGAAGTAAAACATCCTCACCTGCCGGAGAGATGGTAGGGTGGGGATCAAGCGAAGCGGATCCACCAGGTTGATCAACGTTCAAACGCAGCGTTGGAATAAAAAAACCGCCCTCGTGGGGCAGTTTTTTTCGACTGAAGAACTTCCGGTTTAGATATTCTTCGCACTCATTTCTTTGGCGATGTAATCGGCCTGACGGATCGCCAAGGCCACGATGGTGAGCGTTGGGTTTTCCGCCGCACTGGTGGTGAATTGGCTGCCGTCGGACACGAACAAGTTTTTGATGTCGTGGCTTTGACCGAACTTGTTGACCACGCCGTCCTTCGCGTTCGCGCTTTGCCGTGCCGTGCCCATGTTGTGGGTGGAGGGGAACGGGCCGCGGGCGATGACTTTGCGCGCACCCGCTGCTTCGTAAATGGCGCGGCCACGTTGCTTGGCGTGTTCGCGCATGGCGGCGTCGTTCGGGTGATCGACGTAATGGGTGATGGAAACCGGCATGCCGTATTGATCCTTCAGCGTCGGATGCAAGGTGACGCGGTTGGTTTCCTGCGGCATGTCCTCGCCCACTAGCCACATGCCGGCGGCATTGCGATAGTTCTCGACCTCGCCGGCGTATTCGCGGCCCCACGCGCCGGGGCGCAGGAAGTTCGCATAGCCGGGCATGCCGAAGGCCGGGATGGTTTCGATTTCGTAACCGCCGGCAAAACCGCGCTTCGGATTGTGCACCGATTCATCTTGCACCAAGCCGGCCATTTGCGTGCCGCGATGCATGTTCACTTCGCCGGGCATGATGGCGTAAATTGTCGCTGTCATGTGCGCCATATAGTTCTTGCCGACTTGGCCGGAGCTATTGGACATGCCGTCTTTGAACATATTGCTGGCGGAGTTGAGCAGCAGACGCGGGGTTTCGATGGTGTTGCCGGCGACGGCGACAATGCGCGCTTTCTGGCGTTGTTTGGCGCCGGATTTGTCGACGTAAACGACGCCGGTGACTTGGCCTTTGTCGTTGTGTTCGATTTGCACGACCATGGCATCGGCACGTAGTTCGAAATTGTCGGTTGCTTCAGCGGCGGGAATTTCCGTGTACAGCGTCGACCACTTGGCGCCGATCGGGCAACCCATCATGCAAAAGCCGGTTTGCTGGCAGCCGGGGCGGCCGTCATAAGGCTCGGAATTGATGGACATGTTGCCCGTATGGACTTCTTTGTAGCCCAATTTCTTAGCGCCGTATTCCATCACCAAGTAGTTGTTGTTTCCCGGCAGGCGTGGCATGCCACTGGCTTGGGTGCCAACGGTGCCCATTTTCTTTTCGGCTTTGCTGTAGTAGTCGACCATTTCGCCATGGTTGGTCGGCCAATCCAGCAAGTTGGCGCCGGCGATTTTGCCGTAAGTTGTTGCGGCTTTCCACTCATGCTCTTGGAAGCGAATCGACGCGCCGGCCCAATGCACCGTGGTGCCGCCAACGGTTTTACAAATCCACGCCGGTAGACCGGCGGGCAGTTGGCCGGTGCCGACACGCGTATCAAGCCAGGAAAGCTTGCCGAACATCTCGCCCGCATCGTTTTTGAGGTCTTCCAGCTTCAAGCGTGAGCCCGCTTCCAGGCACACCACCTTGACACCTTTTTGCGCAAGCTCGTTTGCGAGCGTGCCGCCACCGGCGCCGGAGCCGATGACAACGACGACGGAGCCGTCATTTTGATCGAATTTTGCCATGCTGTGTTCTCCTCTTAGGACTTCGGCAGCCAGTTGATATCGTTGAAGCCACGGTTGATGTAGCCACCTTTTTCCGTGGACGAACCTTCAAAGCCCAGGATCTTCCAGATTTCCTGATTGCCATACAGGCCACCGACGGTTTCGCCGTACACCATGCCGAAGAAATCGGCCTTGGTTTTTTCCACGCTCTGCGCAATGCTGGTGCGCGAATGTTCATCCATGTTGGCAAACTTGCCGCCGTAGGAATCCAGCGCTTGCACGCCGGCCTGTACCGTGGCTTTCGCCTTGGCATCGGCGGCTGCCTTGGCGTCAATAGAATTGACGATGTTCATGTAATAGCTGTCGCCGAGAAAATCATGGGGGAAGAGGGTACGCGCCATCATCAGCAGCGACTGCGCTTCGTGGGGGGACAGCGCCTTAAGCGGGCCTGCCGCGACTGGCGTGGTCGCCGCGATACCGACTCCCAGAATCAGGGAGGCAACCGCGGTTTGTTTTAAGAAATCACGACGGGCGTTACTGTCGTGGGATTGATCATGATCGTGGTCGTGATCATGATGATCGGCATGCAGATCACTCATGGTTCCTCCTATCAGTTTTTTGGGTCAATCTTTTCCTCACCTTAGCCCTTGTTGCTGTGCAACAGATTAAGCGGGCTGGTTAGTGATGTTATTAGAGCAGAATTCAGCGTCGTTCACAATTCATTCGCGGCGACATTCATTCGCGGCGGCAAAATACATTATTTTTACGTGCACTAAAGCAGGCGGAGGCTTCAAAATGAGCATGCATGGAGAGCGGCAATGTCCGCGCGGCTTCTGGCGCAGGCACTGCCGGGAGCCCGTATCCATGCGGTGTCTGGCGTGGTGTGTTACAGAAGCAGTAGCGGCAAAAACAACAGGAACGGCCAGTAATTGCGCGCAACGTCGACCTGTTGCGTGGGTCCGTAGGGCGCGACGAACCCGTCTGGGTCGATGACACCGACGCGCACGAAATAACGCCCCGCGCCGGGGCTTTTCAGGGCGAGATAATTTGCCGTCTGTGTCACATTGTGCACGATTGAATGGAAGGCTTCGTCGCGCGCGACTTGGACCTGAAATTGTTGGCCGGGCAAGGGTGCAGACCATTTGAACTTGAGCTGGCCTTTTTCAAATGTCGGTGAGTCAAGTTGCGCGAAGGGTTCGCTGACGCTGAAGCGCGCGGGCATGCTGAATTCCTCCACATAGCCATCGCGGTCGATGCGCCGACTACGCACGAAAAACTCACTGCCAACGGGACGTTGAATTTCCGCTTCGGTGGCGTCGGTGGTGGTGTCGAGCAACGCTGGTTCGAAACGCGCCGTGCGTGCAACTTGTAAATGAATTTTTTGTCCATCCAGCACTGGCGCCCAGGCGAATTTCGCCGTGCGGTGATCCGCGGTTAGTTGAATCGCGGGATAGTTTGGCGCCACCGAAATTTCTTGCGCTGCGCCATACGGGCCTTCGTAGCCATCGCTGTCGATTGCCTTGACACGCATGTAAATCACGCCGCCCGCGGGGCGTTGCAATTGGATTTTAGGTTCGACTAATTTTTCTTCCTTGAGCAGCGGAGAAAACTCCCGATTGCGCGCCAGTTGCAGTTGAAATGTTTGGCCGGGCGAACCGCTTTTCCATTGCAAGGTGAGCCGCTTGTCGTCGAGGGCGTGTTTGGCGTTACCGTCCGCGATGGGGATCGCTTTGAGTGTGAACTGCTGAATATCGCCAAACGGGCCGAGGTCGCCGGACGCGCGGCGGCTTGCGACGCGCCAAAAATAATCGCCCGGCGGCAGCGGTTTTGCAACGATGAATTCATTCGATTGCGACGCTCCTTCATCGAACAATTTAACCGACATCGCGGCGTCGCGTGCGAGTTGGAAATGATACTGCGCGGCCTCGGCGACTTTTGCCCAGACAAATTTTGGGCGATCGCCACGTACGGTGATCTGGTCTTCCGGCGATTGCAGGAAAGGCGGCTCGGGCCGCGCCTTGATGATCACCTCGCGTAGGGCGTTGTAGCCTTCCAAGCCATTTGCGTCGATCGCGCGCACGCGCAGTGCGTAACGGCCATCGGGCAAATCGGGGAAGGAGGCTTCCGGTGCTCGGAATAAGGCTTCGTCAAATATTGCGCCCGCGAGTTTTTCGCGTTCGATCTGCACGCGATAACCACCGGCCGTTGGATTCGCTGCCCAACGGAATCGAATCGGCGTGCGATCGATGAGTGCCGGGATAGTAGAGAGATCCGGCGCCGGCAACAATTCCACCGGCGGCGATGGCGCTTGGCCCTGCGCTACGCGGGCGCCAAAACCTTTGGGCACGTTGACGGTGGCATTATTCGCCAGCGCCGCAACGCCACCTTCCAACACCTCGGACGAACTCGATTGGGATGCATCGTCGATGCCGGCACGAAAGTCTGTGCCACGCACACCCAACTGCGCCATCGGCGTGCGAATTTCATAACGCGACGCGGCGCCTGTAAATGGCGTGACTTTCGATTCGACGCGGCCGTGTTCAAGCTGCAGTTCGGTCGCGGACATGTTGGTGTGCGCGTAGGCGCCGAGCCGATCTAATTTGGGCGTTGAATTCTTTAGCAGCAGCGCTTTCGAGCCGTCTGAAAAGTGCAGCAAAAGCGATCCGTTCTCGGCCGTTTTAACGACGTCGCCGGGTACCAATGTATCGCCGACGGCTAGAAGTTTATCTTCGGCGCCACGCATGATGCTCACGTTACCTTGCAGTTGCGCGACGGTGGCAGTCGAGGGGACTTCCCTGAGCCATTCAACCGGAATACGCAGGATCGAGTTCGGTGGCAAACGTCGCGGGTTGCGCACGGCGTTGAGTTTCTGCAGATCGACCCACTGCGCCGGGTCGGTGAGGTGGCGTTTGGCTATACCGATGAGGGTATCGCCGCGGCGCACGGAATACTGCCATTCGGCCCCATGAACCGAGGCTTGAAGCAACAATATTTGCGCAAAAACAAAGGAAAACGTCCCCAACCGGTGTGTGACGTAGGGCGTCAAGAAGTGCTGTAACGTGTCGGTTGGAAGGTTATTCCGATTGTCTACAATCACGTCCCCCTGGAATGATGCCGCCACGACGTCGGCTGAGTCAGAAATCTGTACCCAGTCCGGAGAAAGCCTAAGTTATGCGACGACAGCGCGTTCCAAGCGGTAACCGTAGAAATAAACCGAACTGAGTTTGAAGCCGCTTGCCGGGGTGAGATCGAGTTTGCTGCGGATGCGGCTCATGTGGGTGTCTACCGTGCGGGTGTTCAGTTCGGGATCGAGGCCCCAGATATTTTCCAGGATATGGCCGCGAGACAGCAATTGCCCGGCATGGCGAAACAGGAACACCGTCAGATCGAACTCTTTGATGGTCAGATCGATCGCTTTGCCGTCGCGGCTGATACTGCGACTGGTCACGTCGATGGTGTAGGGATTGAAATCGAGTTTGTCTTTGTGTAAAAAATCTTGTTTAGCGCGCCGCTCCAGCGCGTTAATGCGCGCCAATAGCTCCAATTTGCGAATGGGCTTGACCAGATAGTCATCCGCCCCCATTTCCAACGCGGTCACGATGTCTTGCTCTTCGTCGCGTGCGGTGACGAACATAACCGGAACCGGCGTCTGGATATGACTGCGAATCCAGACCAGCACTTCCGCCCCGGTAACATCGGGAATTCCCCAGTCAAGCAGGATCAAATCGTAACTTTCCCGCCCCATATGCTTGATGAAAGCTTTGCCGGCGGCGAACGGCGCGCAAACATGGCCCGCCGCCTCAAGCCAGGTTTTGTATAAATCAGACTGGTTTTCGTCGTCCTCGAGCAGCGCAATCCGCACTGAGCATTCCCTTTCAAATTAAGCAAAAACCCCGTGGATGAATTTAACACATTGTTTTCAAATTTAAAACTCGTTGATGCCATGGAATGAATCCGACCTCGAAATTAGTCTTAACAATGCTTAACAATTCGTTGAAAAAACACAGATTATTCAAATGGCACAATTCGTGCTTCACATGTGAGTTGCCCCGTTTCGGGGATGTTTTTTTTGGTCAAAAATGAGGAGTGAGAAATGCGGAAATTTTTGGGTTTATGTCTGACGGGATTATCACTGTTAGTGAGTTCGGCCTATGCCGAACCGCAGCGGGATGTGCTTGTCACGATGGAAGTTAAAAAGGTTGTAAAAGGCGACGACGGCAAGGAAATATTGCAGTCGGCCGATCAGGCAAAACCGGGTGATATCCTCCAATATACAGCTACTTATACCAATAAAATAAACAAAATATGGCGTGATCTTGAGGCGACTATTCCGATTCCCACCTACACCGAATACGTCCCGGCGAGCAGCCGTCCTGCTGGCGCCAAAGCGAGTTTAGACGGTCAGTTCTTTCGGTCGATTCCGCTGCGTCGCAAGGTAAAGCAAGCCGACGGTAAAGAAATCACGCGATTAGTTCCCTATGGTGAATACCGGGCGTTGCGTTGGTTCGTCGGAAAATTAGCGGAAAATCAAGAACTTAAATTTTCTACCCGGGTTAAGGTGCTGAGCAACGAGGCGCCCGTCGCGCCCGGTGCGGGGAACGCCGTCGAGGGGGACAAAAAATGAGAATTCGTTGACTGAGTCCTTTCGAGATTGATTTAAATGCCGAATTCGCGACATACGCGTCGAGATTTCGGCACTAATTTGTCTAGCTGTTTATTTTAATCGTTAGTTTTTTTGTTATTTAACCATGGAGATTTACGTGAAACGAAATACGCAACACTTAACCCAGGTCGCAAGCCAAACCTGGCAACGTGTGGCCTTCGTTATGCTGTTTTTGTTGAGCACTGTTGCAGCGCTGAACGGGAATCGAGCATACGCGGCGCCACCTCCGGCTGGAACATCCATAGGTAACCAAGCAGCGGCTGCCTTTAGTGACGCTCTGGGCAATGTGCAACCACCGGTGACCTCCAACACGGTCGTCACCACCGTCTTGCAAGTGGCAAGCTTTACCCTGACCGCCGACCAAACCAAACCGGGTGCGCCGGGCACGCAGGTTTATTTCCCGCACACCCTGACCAACACCGGTAACGGCAACGACACGTTTACATTGGCGGTGGCCAACCTTGCCGGCGGCACGTTCGATTTTTCGAGCGTCGCGATTTACGTCGACGCCAACGGCGACGGTATCCCTGACAACGCAATCTCGGTCAACACCACGAGTACCGTAGCCGCCGGTGGCGTATTTAGGTTTGTTGCAGTGGGTGTCGTTCCGGGCGGCGCCCTGAACGGTCAGACTGACCAGTTGAGAGTCACCGCCGCCGGCGACGCCACTGTTGCCGCCACGGCATCTCCAGCGTACACGGCGGCCGCGGCCGCGACGAATACCGACACGGTTACCGTCACGGGTAATGCGGTGGTCAGTGTGACCAAATCCTACAGCGCCCTCTCCGGCGCAGATGGCAGCGGTCCCTATACGGTCACCTTGACGTATACCAACACCGGTAATGCCACCGCGACCGCCATCACCATCGGCAACGTGGTTCCGGCCGGGATGAGCTACGTGGCTGGTAGCGGCCGCTGGAGCACGACGGGCGCTACGGTGTTGACCGATGCGAACGCCGCGGATGCTCAGGGTACGGCGCCGAATACCGTTATCTACGACTTCGGCGTGACAATTGCTGGTCGCGTGACGGCTGTCTTGAATCAGGTCGTAGCCGGTGGCAGCGGAACGATCACGTTTAGCATGAACGTCCCCGCAGGCACACCCGCTGGGTTGATCACCAGCAACGCGACCTTTTCCTACAACGACAGCATCGCCAACGTCGGTCCGCTCAATACCAACACCGTTGGCTTTACCGTACTCCAGCGCGCCGCAGTGGTGCTGGATGACGTTGGCTCGGTCGCTAACGGCCTCGCCGGCAGCTTGGCGGCTGATTCGAATGCGACAGCCGATGTCGTGGGTGTCACCACGGTGCCGCAAGGTTCAACCGTGCAATTCGACAACGTCGTGCATAACAACGGCAATGGCGCCGACAGCTTCGATATGTCCTTGGCGGGCAGCACCTTCCCGCCCGGTACGTCGTTCCAGTTCTATGCCGCTGATGGCGTCACCCCCCTGGTGGATACCAACGGTAATGCTACGCCGGATACCGGCTTGGTGCCTGCCGGCGGTACCTACCACGTCATCGTCAAAGCGATCCTGGCGATCGGCGCATCCGGCAACAACGGCGGCGCAGGCTTTGTCGTGACGAAAACGGCGACGTCGAGGTTCGATCCTCCCAAGACCGATACCGTGACTGACCGGCTTGGCGCCATTTCCGCCAATAGCGTCGACTTGACCAACAACACGTGGCGAACCGACGTGGCTCCGGCCGGTGGTACGGCGGCTGCCGGAAATGCGGCGACGACGGGTTTTGGCGCCGGAACGCTTTCCGTCATCACCACCCAGAGCATCAACCCAGGCACGGCTTCGACGTTCCGCTTGTACCTCAACAACACCAGTACGGTGGGTGACAACTACGACTTGACGGTGACGTCCGCGTTGCCGACCGGTTGGACGGTTGTATTCAAGGCCGACGGCGGCGCGGGTAACTGCTCCACCACCGGCGCCACCATCACCAACAGCGGCACCATCAACGCGGCCAACCGCCTGTTGATCTGTGCGGTTGTTTCGGTGCCGGCGAGCGGTGCCGGTGCGGCAGCGGGCACGACCAGCATCGCCTTCCGTGGGCAATCCGCGGCGAGTGGCGCCTTCGATACTAAAGTCGATGCGGTGACGGTTAACGTCGTCGACCTCGTTATCTTGACCCCGAACAACACCGGTCAAGCTTTCCCGGGCAACTTCGTGGTCTACACCCACACTCTGACCAACGCCGGTAACGAGACGGAGGACATCACCTTCGTGGGTGCTTTCCTGGCGGACAGCGGAGCGAACTGGTCCTCGGTATTGTACCGCGATAACGGAACGACCCCCGGCGTCTTGGACGCAGCCGATGCGTCCGTGAGTGCGGCGACAACCTTCAACTTAGCGCCGGGCGCCATGGCCACCTTGTTCGCCAAAGTGACCGCGCCGCTGACCGCTACGACGGGTCAGACCAATACCACGACGATCACCGTGACCTACGACCTCGGCGTGTTCACCACCGTTGCCACGGACATCACGACAGTCATCTCTGGCGTGTTGAACCTGGTCAAGGATCAAGCGCTCGACGCGGCGTGCGACGGTACGCCTGATACCGCCTACGGCGCCGGCGCCATCACGGCGCGTCCGGGTCAGTGCGTTCGCTATCGCATTACCGCGACCAACGCCGGTACGGCCAATGTAACCAGCGTGGTGCTGTCCGATTCGTCGCCCGCTAACGCGGTTTACAACACCGGCGGCACTTGCTTCCCGGCGGGCGCGCCCGGCGCGTTCGGCGCGGCGACCACGGTAGGCACCGTTGCCACGGTACCGGCGGGCGCCGCCGCGAACTGTGCCGCCGGCGTGACGGTGAACGCAACCGTCGGCACCTTGACGCCGGCGCAAACCGGGGTGTTGACCTTCGGTATGCAGGTTAACCAATAAAACAGTAACAACATCCCAGGAGGGGCACTGCCCCTCCTTTTCAGCGGAGTGAAGACTCCGCTTTTTCCCTGGGTTCTTGCTGAAAGAACCCAGGGAAAAAGGGTAAGCAGAAGTTTGAACGCTTGATTAATGGCTAGTGAGAAGATGCTAAGGTTGCTCGCTTCGATGACTGGGATGATGAGACTGTGGTTTACCGCCACGGCGCTCTTTGTCATCGTCGTTTCGAGCGCGGGCGCGGCCATGCCGCTGGCCGGAACCGCCATCGACAATCAAGCGTTCGCCAGCTTCGTCGATCAAACCACCGGGGACAGAACGGATCTATCGTCGAATGTGGTTCGCGTGACGGTTGCGCCGCTCGAAGCGGTCCTGCTGATCGATTCCCGCGTCGTTTATGGAACCCACAATAACCAGATGGTATTTTCCCATCGGCTCACCAATACGGGAAATACTTCCACTACCTACACGCTGAATTTCGGCAACGAAACGGGCGACGATTTCAACTTGACTGGTTTGGCGCTGCATCAAGACATCTTATTCAACGGTCAACTGGATTCCGGCGAACCGATCATCAATAACAATGGAACCGTGTTTCTTTATCCCGGACAATCCATCGATTTAGTTCTGGTCGGCACGACTCCCAGTTCGGTCACCGCCGGTCAAGTGGCTCGACTCGATCTGCGCGCGACCAGTACCACGGACGCCACCGCCACGGCAAATAATACCGATGAGGTGCGTGCCACCGATGCGGCCGTTCTGACGCTTGGGAAAACCGCGTCACTATCGGCGGCGCGTCCCGGTGACGTTATTTCCTATACACTGAGCGGCAGGAACGCCGGTGGTTCACCGGCCACGGGCATCGCCGTTACCATCGATGGCGGAGTAGCTAACCGGGTAATCGTCCGCGACGCCATTCCCGCCAACAGCCATATGGCCGAGACGCTGACGAGCAACGGCCCGCAAGTCTTGTATCACCTGGCGATGGATATCGATATCCATCGCTACACTACGGTGGCGCCGGCCAACCTCGCCGAAGTCGACGCCATCGCGTTCGCCTTACCGGTCGTGAATCCTTTCATCACGATCAACCAGGGTTACGCCGGGGCGTTCAAGGTGCGTGTTAATTCGACCGCCAGCGGCGACATCATCAATCGCGCCAGCGCCTATTACCAGGGCGGGGTGGCCCCGATGATCGCCTCGAATGAAACCAGAACGGCCGTCGGTATGTCGCCGCCGACCATTCAGTACTTTACCAACCTGAGTTTCACCCGCCCCGCCAACGTCTCGCGTTTGGGGAGTCCGCTCTTTGTTCAAGCTGATGCCGCTCTATGCAACCTGTTGCCTACGACGGTTGAAACGCGGGTGATTGTCATCACCTCCGCGCTGACCGGCGACCGGGAAACCTACACGGCTACCGAGTCCGGACCCAACACCGGCAAGTTCCAGATTCTGCCCAACGTACCGACTCGCGATTCCAGTACGAGTCGCCCCGGCGATGGCGTCATCGAAGCCCTGAAGAATGACACCATCACCGCTCAAATCGACGGTTGCGGCGCGGGACTTGGATTGACCGTCATCCTGATCGATCCGTTAGGCATCGTTTTCGATGCCGCGACCAAGCAACTCCTGGCCGGCGCGACCGTGACGTTGCTGAAAGCCGATGGGTCGGCAGCCGAAGTATTCGATGTCGACGGCGTTACGCCATTACCGAACATCATCGTGACCCAGGCCGATGGCGCTTACCAGTTCCCCACCGTCGCAGCTTGCACCGGCGGTCCTTGCTACCGGCTGAAAATCGATCCGCCGCCGGGTTATAAATTGCACACTCCCGCCGGCGAGTTGTTTCCCGGTTACATCATGGATGCCCAAGGTTCTTACGGCGGACTGTTTGAGGTTTCCATAGCCACCGGGGTGGTGAGACTCGATATTGCAATGGATGCCAAACCCCAAGATGGTTTAATGGTGAAGAAGGAGGCAAAGCGCAACCTGGTTGAATTCGGTGATTTCGTCGACTACGTCGTGACCGTAAGCAACGGTACGGAAGGCGACCTATCGAACGTTACCGTGAACGACCGCCTTCCCGCTGGTTTTTATTACGTGAAGGGCACCGCACGCCGAGATGGTGATGCAATTGCCGATCCCACGGGCGGCAAAGGGACGCTGAATTTCAACCTAGGTATATTGGTGGTCGGCAAGGATACGAAGTTGACTTATCGCGTCCGTACCGGCGCCGGCGCGATGGAAGGTGACGGCATCAACCGTGCCCAAGCCATGGCCGGCAATGCACGTTCTAATGTGTCGAGTGTCAAAGTCACGGTTCAGCCGGGGGTGTTCAGCAATAAAGCGTTTGTGATCGGCAAAGTCTACTTGGATTGCAATCGGAATCGCACGCAAGATACCGATGAGTGGGGCATTCCCGGCGTGCGTTTATACATGGAGGATGGAACTTACGTTATCTCCGATAGCGAGGGTAAGTACAGTTTCTATGGTGTTTCCCCCCGCACCCATGTACTCAAACTCGACCAAACGACCATGCCTAACGGTTCGGAGTTGATCGAGCTCTCGAATCGCCACGCCGGCGATCCCGGCAGCCGGTTCGTCGACGTGAAAAGCGGTGATTTGCACAAAGCGAATTTTGCCGAAGGGTCTTGCTCGGACGACGTAGTCGCCGAGGTCAAGGTGCGCCGCGCCAAAGCCGAGCGCGAATATCAAGAAGCACAACAGGCCCTGAAGACACAGCTTGCTCCGGATGGGCAGCCGATTAATGTCGGCGATCGCCGCGCGCTCCCTTCCGCGGGTGTCATAGGCGCGGCCAATCAAAACGGTGGCATGGGCTATCAATCGGTCATTGAGCAATCGACGACCTCCGCCGAAGGGCTTAGCACCCATGCCAAGCTTCCCGACGTCAGCGCCACGGCCCGTCCGCCCACTGTCGATATCGAGAAGATGGCGGCAACCCTCGATAACAGCCTGGGCTTCGTCGGATTGAAGGATCAAGATACCATGCCGTTCGCGCAAACGTCGATAATGGTCAAAGGTACGTCGGGGACTGGTTTTTCGTTAATGGTGAATGACGAAGAAATCAGTGACCAACGCGTCGGTCGCAAGACTACCCTGACGGAAAAGCAGGCTGAATTGTGGGAATACATCGGCGTAAACCTTAAGCCCGGCAAAAACACGCTGAAGGTGACGCAACTCGGTGGCGTCAGCAACGCGCGCGGTAGCGCCACTATCGTCGTGATCGCGCCGGACAAACTCGGCAAAGTCCAGTTGATCGTTCCGGTTGCGGGCAGCCCGGCCGATGGCGCCGCGCCCGCCCGTGTGGTGGTTCGATTGACGGATAGCGCGGGCGTGCTCGTGACCGTCCGCACGCCGGTATCCCTGGAAACGGATCTCGGTCGATTCGATGTGGACGATCTCAACGGCACGGAACCGGGCGTGCAAGTATTTATCGAAGGCGGTGAGCGGGAGTTTCCGTTGCTGCCGCCGCGGGATCCGGGCCAGGCGACGGTGCGCGCGACGTCGGGCATCCTCAAAGCACAATCGAAGCTCGACTTCATGCCCGACCTCAGACCCTTGATCGCGACCGGTATCCTCGAGGGCGTGATCAATCTACGCAATGTGAATACCCACGCGCTTGTTCCCTCCCGTGAGCAAGACGGC
This sequence comes from Burkholderiales bacterium, assembly GCA_046598945.1. Taxonomy (GTDB): domain Bacteria; phylum Pseudomonadota; class Gammaproteobacteria; order Burkholderiales; family JALYOK01; genus JALYOK01. Next base: position 16,970 of record JBKJHT010000259.1, read on the forward strand.
TTCGAGCAAGAGCTAACGCATTTCTCCTACGAAAACGGCGATGGCAAACGCAGCGTCGCGGGGCGCGCGGCGTTTTTCCTGAAGGGTAAGGTCAAGGGCGACTATTTATTGACCGCCGCCTATGATTCCGACAAAGATACCAAAGAACGGTTGTTCCGCGATATTCAACCCGACGAATTCTATCCGGTGTACGGCGACTCGGCGATCAAAGGCTTCGATGCTCAATCCACCAGCCGTTTCTACGTTCGCGTCGACAAACAGAAATCCTATTTGCTCTATGGCGACTTCACCACGCAAGCGGCGTCTGAATTGCGCAAACTCGGCAACTACACCCGCAGCCTCACCGGGGTGAGGCATCATTACGAAAATGAGCGCCTGGTGGTTAATACCTTCGCCAGCCTCGACAGTACGCGGCAAGTTGTCGAAGAAATCGCCGCCAACGGAACCTCCGGCCCTTACGATTTACGTCGCATTGGAATCCTCGAAAATGCCGAACGCGTCGAGATCATCACCCGCGACCGCAATCAACCTTCCGTTGTGTTGAAGTCCGTTGCGCGATCGCGCTTCGCCGATTATGAGATCGACGTCACTTCTGGACGCATTCTGTTCCGCACGCCAGTTCCCAGCTTGGACGAAAATCTCAATCCGATTTTCGTGCGCGTGAGCTACGAGATCGATCAAGGCGGCGAGCGTTATTGGGTTGCCGGTGTAGACGCGCAAGTTAAGATCAGCGACAAGATCGAGGTCGGTGGCGTCTATGTGATTGACCGCAACCCGCAAGCGCCCAGCACACTGGAAAACAACCCGAAACAAATTATCGGCGTGAACGGCGCCATCCGAATTACCGACAAGACGGTAATAGTCGCCGAGGTGGTGCAAACAGAGAGTTTCGACGGCAAGAAGGGTTTAGGCAAACGAATCGAATTGAAGCATAAAGGCGACACGATCGACGCCTCCGTATACTGGGGGAAGACCGACAGCGAGTTCAATAATCCCGGCGCATCGCTGGCTAAAGGCCGCGTCGAAGCGGGCGCGAAATTCGGTTACAAGATCGACGATAAAACTCGCTTGATGGCGGAGGCGATCCACACCGAAGACAATGCCACCGGCGGTACTCGCGACGCCCAGTTGATTGCCGTGGAACGTCGGTTCGAGAACAATATCCGCGCCGAAGTGGGCGTGCGCCATTCCGATGAGAGCGCCACGGCCGCCCAGGATAGCAGCATAGGCACGACGCCGAATGAATTCACCAGCATCCGCGGCAAACTCACCGCGCAAGTACCCGGTGTGGAAAAAGCCAACGTATTTGGCGAATACGAGCAGGATATCGAAGATAGCGATCGCAAGCTTTTCGCTATCGGCGGTGACTACCAGATCGCGAGCCGGGCCAAGTTATACGCACGCCATGAGATCATCTCGACCTTGTCGGGTCCGTTCTCGTTGAACAATGATCAGACCCGCAATGCGACCGTAATCGGTATCGATAGCGACTATATGAAGAACGGCCACCTGTTCAACGAATACCGTGTTCGCGACGCCGTTTCCGGGCGTGAAGCGGAAGCGGCGATCGGCCTGCGCAACCTATGGCCGCTGGCGCCCGGGTTGGCTTTGAACACCAATTTCGAGCGCGTGCATTCGCTTGGAAACGGCAACGGCGAGGAATCCACCGCCGGCGCTCTCGGAGTCGAATATACAGCGAATCCGCTTTGGAAGGGAACGGGGCGCCTCGAGTTGCGTCGCGGAACAACGGCGGATAGCTTGTTGCATACGGTTGGCTTGGGTTTTAAGTTGAATAAAAACTGGACATTGTTGAGCAAGAACATTATTTCGTTGACGAAGAACAAAGGCGCCGCCGTGGGCGAGAAGTGGCTGGAACGCTTCCAGTTCGGCATCGCCTACCGCGATACCGACACCGACAAGTGGAATGGTTTGGCGCGGATCGAACATAAGTCCGAGAAAGATACCACTCAAATCGACCAAGAGACTCGGCGTAACGTCCAGGTTCTCTCGACTCATTGGAACTACGAACCGCGCAGCGATTGGCTGTTGAGCGGGCGAATCGCTGCGAAGTGGTTGAACGACCAGTCTTTCGGTAACCGCAATAAATCGACGGCCCAATTGATTGGCTTGCGCGGCACCTATGAAATCAACAATCATTGGGACGTGAGCGCCTTCGGCGGCATGTTGTTTGGCGGTGGCGGCGTCGGACGCCAGCATGGACTCGGTGTTGAAGTGGGCTATATGCTGACCGCCAACCTGTGGCTTTCGGCCGGTTACAATTTCTTCGGTTTCCGCGACGACGATTTAAGCGGCGGCGACTACACGAACCGCGGAACATTCTTGCGTATGCGGTTCAAATTTGACGAGGATTTGTTCGCCGCTAAGAATCCCAAAGTCAATAAAACGTTGGCTCAAGAATAGTGCGATGACGACAATAACATTCGATCGAATCGGGCTGGCCAGACTGCTTGTATGGTTGGTGGCGATATTCGCGGCGCATTTCGCTTGGGCCGCGGACATTGCAGCGACGGCCAACGATCGATTGAACGCCGGCGTGTCGAGCCGCCGCAATGATCCGGCAGCCCAACTGCAAATGCGGCTCAAGGATCAAGTCGCGAAGGGTGTGTCGATCGACGCGTATGCCGTCGCCGTGGCCCACGCTTGGCTCGACTATGGACGCGAGTCGCACTTTCGCAAGGATCGACGCGCGTCCAAAGAGGCGTTGGACGAAGCGAAGTTGGTAATGGAAGCGCTCGAAAACCAGGGCGCCGACGCAACGATCGAGGTGCGTATCATTGCATCGTCATCGCGACTGCGGGACGATCTGTGGCGTAAGGCGGCTGCGTTCAAGCAACACGTTGAGTTTGGTTGCGCGACGTGGCAGACCGCTCGAATGGAAATCGCGTTGGTTGCAGCTGGGCGAGCGAACAACGATATGGGATGGCGCGCCGCAAGGCCATTTATACAGCGAGCGGAACGCTTTGCAAAGGAAGCGGATCAGAAACTCGCGGCGTGCGCCGCGCCTAAGCCGGCGGCAGCGGAAGCGCAACCGCCGGCGCAGGAAAAAACTGTCGAACCGGGTGCGGTAACGGCGCCGATAGAGGGTGCAACGACAATCGAGTCCGCGCCCCCTCAGAGTCTGCCCGATCGCGTTCACTTTGCGCGGGAAAGCGCCGAACTCAGCGACGTTAGCGCACTGGTGCTAGAGCAAGTTTCCTACGTCATGCGCGCGAACCCGGTCATCGTGTTGGATTTGCGCGGCCATGCGGATGAGTTCGCGAGCGTGGCGGACAACGAGAAACTGGCGCTGGCCCGAGCACAAGCGGTGAAAGAATATTTGATCGAAACCGGTATAGGCAGAGAGCGCTTGATGGTGAAAGCGGGATCCACCACAACGGCGGAGGGCTTGTCGTCGCTAGAACGCGCGAAACTTCGGCGAGTCGAGTTGGTTCCGACACAAAGCGAATCCATTCCCATCGAATATCAAGACAAAGATCTATCCATGGAGGGGTCGTAGGGCTCATAGAAATTGAAAGCGAATGTGATCTACGCCAGAAGGCAATACCAGTGCGGCTCTCCGGCTAGGCATTCTCGCGGCCCAGTATCCATGCGGCTCCTGGCAAGGCGTCCTCGCGACGTTACGTTACCGCTATGACGAGCGGCTACATGTGTTTATTCACAAAAAACTGCCGAAACGTTTTCGTTGCAGCCTTCCTGATACTGCTGTGCGCGTCCGCCGTCCGTGGTGAAGCCTACTATGTCGTGGCGCCCGGCGCCGGCTCGGCCGTGCGTTATCAAGTTAAGGTGCAACCATAGTGAATCTAGTTTTAATCTGTCGGTACTCATTTGTTTGGCTGACTGTATGCGCCTCGGCGTTTGCCAACCCGGTCGATTATCTGAGCCACGCCCAGCGCCTGTTGGAGGGTAACCAACATCAACAAGCTTACGAATATCTTAAGTCCATTGAGACCGAATCGATAGGTGAACCCGGCTTCGATCACATATTAGCGGAAGTCGCGGCGGATATCGGCATGTATGGCGAGGCGACCTTGGCTCTCGAGCGACTACTGCAACTGGATCCGGCCGCGGTAGATGCGCGCATTGAACTCGCCAAAAATTATGCGGCGCTCGGAAATCACGAACAGGCGAAGTTTCAACTGGATAAGGCGATGGGGGGCACGACGAACGGCGAATTGTTACAAGAAGCGCGTGCTGAACTTACGTTCGTTGAAGATAAATTGGCCAAGCGGCGTAAGCGACCGGTGTTCGATCCAAGCGTTTCGTCACGCATTGAAGTGGCGCAACTGCCGAACGAAATCCAGGTCACGCAGCCATCCATACCTGCTAAGCCAGCGACAGATCTGAAGGCGCCGATGGCGGAAGCCCAGGCACTGTTGCGCAATGGCCAGCCCCTGGCCGCATATGAAGCACTAATGAAAATGGAGTATGAAGGTGCCGGAGAGGTCGAATTCGATTACTTACTCGGCGTCGCCGCCCTCGATGCCGGCAAGCCCGATAAGGCTACTCTCGCACTCGAGCGGGTATTAGCCGCGAATCCGAACTACGCTGGCGCTCGCATTGATATGGGCCGCGCGTTCATGGCGCTTGGAGATATCGTCGGCGCCGAAGCGGAATTTGCTGCCGTGTTGGCGTTGAATCCGCCAGACGCCGTGCGAAAAAGGGTGGAAGGGTTCGTGGCGGAGATGGCGCAGCGGTCTTCGGTTGCGAACACCAAATGGTCCGGATTTTTCGGGATAACAGTGGGGCGGGACAGTAACGTAAACAATGCGCCTGGCGATGCGAAACAGTTCATCCCCGGTATTCTTGCTACGGTTGTGCTCGATCCCGATAGCGTTGAGACACCTAGCAACTTTACCGTGCTCGCAGGGCGTATTCGGGTAGACCACCGAATCAACAACCGAATCGGCGTTTATGTAGGACTGGATTTAAACTTACGCCGGAATTTTCAAGCACCTCAATTCGATAGTTCCGTCGGCGAACTGCGGGTAGGAAGCACGATCACCTTATCCAACCATGAGCTGGAATTTTCTCTAGGCGTCGGTAAAACCTATCTCGACCCCCACTCTAGCCTCAACAATTCGATTCTCGCGCATCCGCTTTATCGCAATCTCGTAGGTGGGGCGATGCAATGGCGTTTCAATATTAATGACCGCAATCAACTCCAAACCACGCTGCAGTACAATCGGCTACGTTATCGGGACGAGGCGACCAGTGTATTCGATTCGGACCAAACCGTTTTGGGGCTCACCTGGTTCCGCGCTTTTGGCGCGAACAATCAAGGCGTGGGATTCGTGGGCGCCTACCTGGGCAAGGAATCGGATCTTCAGGGCAACCCATCCGGGGAAAAGGATTTTTTCGGTTTGCGCGCCGGCGGGCAATATTGGTTGACGTCGAATTGGGCGGTATTCGCGACGATGGGCCTGATGTCAGCCGATTTTCAGCGCTTTCAAGTTATTCACCAACAAATTCGGGATGACAAACGCTATGACTTGAGTCTGGGGATAAGCTACACCCTTTGGGAGAACTGGTCATTGCGGCCGCAGTTGAGTCTGACCCGGCAAGACTCAAGTATCGGGTTGTACGAGTTCAAGCGTACGGAAATATCTGTGACTTTACGCCGTGATTGGCGTTAGTGGTAGGACGTTTGTTAAAGACTGTTACAGATGAGTTATGGGACTTTGTTTTTAGTGAACTCGCTGCTACGTTTGAATAACGCAAATGGTTCAGCGGTCATACCTTGAATTGAACTGCATTGGAAAACGCGCGATGAAACCTGCAAATATCAAAACGACACGTCTGGCGCCCCTGTATGCCGCGCTAGTCATCGCGTTGTCCAACGCGGCCTTTGCGGCATCGGGCAAATTCCAGTTCGTAAGTGGTGACGTCCGCGTGCAGACAAAAACGGGAGAAATAGTAGCCGTTGCCAAAGGTACGGAAGTTAACGAGGGCGACGTGATATTTTCTGGTTCACCGGCCCTAGCGCAACTGAAAATGGACGACGGTGGCACTTTGGTCGTGCGCCCGAACACGCGTTTGACCATTGCTACCTACCGCTTCAACGGTACCGAAGATGGCACGGAACGCGCGACCTATCGCCTCGATCGCGGCAGTGTGCGCGCCATTACAGGCCAAATTGGCAAGACGAACAAGCAGAATTATCTGATCCAAACGCCGACGGCGAGTATCGGTGTGCGTGGCACGGACCACGAGCCGGCATTCGTTCCCAAAAATGAGGATGGCTATCTGGGCGCAAAGCCCGGCACTTACGACAAGGTCAATGTCGGGGAAACCTACATCAAAACGAAGGGTGGTTTGGTGATAGTGAAGCCGAATTCGGTGGGTTATGCCGAAGATGAATTCTCTGTGCCGACGATATTGCCGTATATGCCGAGGTTCTACAATAAAATGGCCAAGAAAGGTTCTGGATTGTCTACCCCAGTGGCAATGCCGGGGCCGGGCGTTGTAGGTGCACGTAATTTGGCGTCGGCAAGTGGAACCGACGCCGATATTCAGCGCCCTATCCTGACTAGGAATGGCGCCAATCTGAGTGCAGTGGATGTTGTTGCCCCCAGCGCAGACGGCGCCATTGCAACCATTGCCGCGTACACGGATGCCAAGAAAGGCACTGGCTTTACCCAAATTGAGCAGGTCCGAAATCTAAGGTTCGATCCCAGTGGCGCGGCGCTGGCGGAGAGCGGTTCCAGTTCCGAGTTGGGCGTTAACTGGGGCCGCTGGGATAACGGCTTTCTGATCGACGGCAAAGATCCTCGAGGCAGTTTACATTTTGTAAATGCTTCGAATTTAACCACGCCGACGCAACTTGCGGCCATGCTGCCGATCACTGCGACCTACAACCTTGTCGGCGGAACCCGGCCCACCGACGAAATGGGCCGGATTGGCGATCTGACAGCGATCTCCGCGAACGTAAATTTTTCCACCCAGAAAATCACCGACTATACGCTTTCCGCAAACAATTCCGGTCGCACTTGGGACGCCCGTGGAAGCGGAACTTTTGGTCAATTCCTTTCCGGCAACGATGGATTGCGGCTCGACGGTCTGTGTACCGGTTGCAAGACCGATGGGTTAGGCGGCCCAATTACTTCCACGGCAAATGGTTTTGCCAAGGGCGCATTTGTCGGCTCCGAAGCGCAAGCTTTGATCACGACCTATGGACTTCAGGCTAACGAAAAGGGTATCAGCGGCGCCGCTGTTTTGAAACGACCCTAGCAAGAACTTGAGACTACGCGGTCTCGCAAGGATAAAAATAATTATAAGTTGGTAAGGAAACTCGCTGCTCATGGTTCGCCGTGAGCAGCATTTTTTTGACCGTTCGCCCAACAATTCCATTAATAGGGTGTCAGCAGGAATGTTGCGGGGCAATCGCAACAAGCTATAATCGAACGCATGTCATTAAATAATGAAGTATTGGGGTTTGCGCTAGCGCGTGAAAATGTGCCATCTTCACCTCAACCCATCCCCGAACGCAGGGGGAAACCTTTCCTTTCGCGGGAGGCAATCGGACCACGGGGCGCAAATTAGCAAATGCCTTGGTCATACGATTTCGAATATGTCACTAAGACTATGACCCCGTCGAACTCAATGCCGGAATTACGACGAAACATTTCATCTATTTTACGGTGCTGCCGATTTGTGCCCATCCTCTAAGACGCGGCGCCGCGATATGTGCTGCCGGGTTAATCAGATCGAGGCTAAGGATGACCTGTCGCCGGACGTAACTAACACCAGAAACGGATGTTGATCGCCGCCGGCTGCACAGACAAAGCGCTTGACGGGCGCTAAAATGGACAACAATACATGATCACCCAACAAAGCCATGCAGGCCTATAACACCTCACGTCTGCGCATGCGGTCGCCGTGCGTCATATTGCGCTGGGCTTTAGCGTTTGCGCTACTGTTCGGGGCAATGGCGGCGCAGGCCGCGATCACCATCACGCGCACCTCATCCCCGGTATTCTATATCGACACGGGCATCACCCCGTCGCTCAATGGAATGTACGCCTCCTACCAGATCACCAGCACGACCAACGTCGCGGACGCCTGGGTGCGCGCGGAGAGCTTCACTGGAGGCGTGGTGGGATTGGGCCCGAACGAGGACGGTGTCGTGCACTTGGGCGTCTTGAATGCGGGGGTCACGAAAACTGCGTTTCTTTACTTGACCGCGACGAGCGCCACGACCAGTTCACAGTCGCACAGCATCGTCGCCTATGACCGCAACCCGACCCTGGTTGGAGCAGCCATTCTGGCTAGTAGTAGCGTCGCCATTAGCTCGGTGCAGGAGACCATCAAGGCCGCCTCCAACACCGTCACCACCGTAGTTTCGGGTCCGAACCCCGCCGCCATCGGCGGCATCATGACAATCACTGTAACGGGCGACACCGGAACCATCGGCAGCGCACCCGGGCCCAATGGGCCGCTTGCTTTCACTGCGGCGAGCTACCAAAATTGGACCGCCAACGCCTACGAATTGATCGGTAGCAGCATTAGCTTGAGCGGCGGTAATAGCGGGACCTTCTACGATCGGCTTTATTTTGCATCGTTGCCCGGGTCCGCAACCACCACTTATCAAGCTGTCTATACGTTTCGCGTCACGGCATTCACATTCACCAGCACGACGATCACGCCGGCCACCTTTATCGCGAGCGGGGCGCAAGTAAAACACGTCGATCCCGCCTCATTCGCTGTGGCTCAGTTTCCGGTGCTGCCACCGGACAATTTTCTGACCATGAGTAAGTTCGTGAGCGCCGCCACGCTACCGAATAGCGGGGGGCAGGTCACCTACACCCTGCGCATATTTAACAACAACACCTCCGAGACGTTATCGCTGGACCAGATTCAAGATACGTTGCCCACGACGCCCGCCGCGGTGACCTATGTGTCCGGCAGTTCGGCTTTTGGCGGCGTGGCAATTGGCAATCCGCTTATTTCCGGCAACCAGCTCACGTGGGGTGGCACGTTCGCCATTTCCCCCGGCAGCTTCCGCGACCTCACTTTCCGCGCGACGATCCCTGCAACCACCGGCAGCTACACCAACAGCGCGACCGGGCTTATCGGCACGAACACCATTATCGATACCACTCTATCGACAACGGACAATATTCCCGCCACCGCAACGACCGTGCTACTTGCCGCGCCGGTGCTCTCCAAGGCCTTTGCCGTGAACGCGATCGCTCCGGGCGGCGTCTCAACTGTGATTTTCACGCTGACTAATACGAACGCGAGCAACGCTCTGACCGGCGTGGGCTTCACCGATGTGTTCCCCACCTCGCCCGGCGCGATGACGCTTGCTTCGACGGGGTTCACCAACACCTGCGGCGGCACCCTGACCGACAGCGCGGGTAATCCCATAGCGGTTGGCAGTGTAGGCCTGAAACTCGCCGGCACAAGCATCGCCGCCAGCAGTAGTTGTACGATCAGCGTATCGATCACTGCTTCTACCTCGGGTAGCTACACCAACACCACCGGCCCTGTTAGCTCGACCAACGGTGGCGCCGGCAACAGTGCGAGCGCAAGTCTTGCGGTCGGTACCAAGCCCGCCATTAGCAAGTCGTTCAGCCCCGCCACCATCGCCTTCAACGGTATTTCGACACTTACCCTCAACATCAACAACAACATTGCGGCCGCGCTCACCACCGTGAGCTTTACCGATACCTTTCCCACTACGCCTGGGGCGATGACGCTTGCTTCCGTGACGTCGACCAATTCTTGCGGCGGGACACTGACCGACAGCGCCGGTGCGCCGCTCGCAATCGGCAGCGGCAGCGTCAAATTGACCGGGGGAACGGTAGCGGCCAGCGGCAACTGCGCAATCACTCTTTTGGTCAAGGCCAGTACGTTTGGGAGCTACTCCAATGTGAGCGGCGGCGTGTCCGCCGTCGAAACGGGCGCGGCGGGGCCAGTGAGCAACCCGATGGTGCTCAACGTTCTCGGTCCACCCACAGTCACGAAGTCGTTCAGCCCCAGCCCGGTGGCGATCAATTACCCGTCTACCCTGACACTCACCATTACCAATCCCAATGTGACGGGAACACTCAACGGAATATCAATCAGCGATACTTTTCCCGCCGGACTGGTGAATTCGCCAACGCCGGCAGCCGCGACCACGTGTACCGCGGCGACCATAACTGGGGGTGCCGCTGGCGGCAACACCATCGGTATTACCGGAGCAAGCCTGGCGGCCGGAGCAAGTTGTACATTGAGGGTGAACGTTCAGGCCGCTGCGATCGGGAGCTATGTCAACACCACGGGTGCTATCAGTTCGACGGAGGGGGGCGCTGGCGGCACGGCGAGCGCTACGCTGGTGGTAGACCGTGAGCCGGCCATCGTTAAGAACTTCGTTACTAACCCAATTGCCGCGGGAACTACCACCCGGCTTACGTTCACGATCACCAACAACAATTCGAGCGGCAGCCTGACGGGCATCACGTTCACGGATAGTTTTCCCACCGCTCCAGGACCGATGACCTTGGCTAACGATCCAAGCACCGGGACGCTCAATATCAGCAATTCTTGTGGTGGAACGTTTACGGCTTCCAGTGGCGCAGCGCTGGCCGTAGGCAGCGCAAGCGTCAAGCTTACTGCTGGCGCCATTACGACCCCAGGGGCGAGTTGCACCATCGCGGTCTTTGTTACGGCGGCGACTGGCGGTATCTATACCAACACCACCGGCGTCCTCGGCAGTTCGGCAGGCAACGGCAGCGCTAGTATTGCGGTCCTTACGGCGTTGTCGCCACCGAGCCTCAGCAAGAACTTCAATCCTAATCCCATCTTGCTCACGGGTACCTCGACACTTACGTTTAATCTCGTGAACACTAACCCTAGCTTGGCCCTAATCGGCGTCAGCTTCACCGACACGTTCCCGACCAGCCCGGCACAGATGAGCCTTGCGAACACGACGACGACCAATGCCTGCGGCGGTACGCTCACCACGTCCGCCGGAGCGGCCTTGGCCGTAGGCAGCACAAGCGTCAAGCTCAACGGCGGGAGTATTCCCGCCAACTCGACTTGCTCGATTTCAGTGACGGTAAAACTCAATACCGCCACCGCCGGCAACTACGTCAACCAGACTGCCAACATCACTTCGACCAACGGCGGAACCGGTGACTTCGGCACAGACGCTTTGATCGCGACCGTTAAACCAAGTATCGCCAAATCCTTTAGCGTCAGTTCTATTCCGGTGAACGGCGTCTCGCGCATGACCCTAGTGCTGACCAACAATACATCCCTGGGTGCGCTTGGTGGTGTGAGTTTCAGCGACACCTTTCCCAGCGGACTGGCGGTCGCGCCAACGCCTAACCTCACCAATAGCTGCGGCGGCACCGTCACGGGCGGCACGGCGGGCGCGGGTTTCTTGAATTTGACCGGCGGCGCCATCGCAAGCGGCGCAACATCCACTTGTAGCATCGCGGTGGATGTGACGTCCGTCGCCGGCGGTACTTACCCCAACACGACTAGTGGAGTGTCTTCGAATCAGTCCGGTTCCCCCGGTCCCGTGAGCAACACTGCCGTGCTCGACGTCAATCTGCCCACGCCCGGCGTCACCAAGTCGTTCAGTCCCTCGACCATTGTGGTGGGCATGGCGTCTCAGATGACCATTGCGTTCAGCAACGCCAACGCCGTGGCGGTGACAGGCGCGGCCTTTACCGATACGTATCCCGCAGGCCTCGCGAACGTCATCTCAGGCACGGTGCTGGCTTCCAACACCTGCGGAGGTTTGGTGACCGCTGCCAACGGCACGACTTCCGTTGCCTTTACCGGCGGGACCATCCCATCGGGCGGTTGCTCCATCCTCGTCAACGTCACGGCGACTGCCACGGGTACCCTCACCAACAATACCGGAATCGTTACCTTTACCAATACCGCGGATTCGGCCGGAGCGTCCGGCAGCCTCACCTCCATTGCCCCTGCAACCCTGGCCAAAGCCTTTAGTCCCGCGATGGTGGGCGCCAATCAGCCCAGCACGCTGACCTTCACCATCAGCAATTCGGCGGGCAATCCCGCGCAGACGGGCCTGGGCTTTACCGACACACTTCCCCCCGGCGCGGTCATCGCCGGCGCGCCGTCATCCCCGCAATGCGGGGGCACGATTTCTTTCACGGCTAACGCCATCACGCTGTCAAGCGGCAGCCTTACGGCAGGGGTTTCGAGTTGTACGATCACCATCGGCGTCACAAGCGCCACGCCGGGCGCCTTTGCGAACACATCGAGCAACATCAGCGTCGTCACCGGTGGCCTGGTGACCTCCGCCGTATCGAGCACGTTGACAGTGGTCGGTACAACTCTCTCCAAGTCGTTTAGTCCGTCCAGCATCGGCGTGGGCGGCACTTCCACGCTCACTTTCACCGTCGCCAACGGCAGCGGCAATCCGGCCCAGTCGGGGCTTTCGTTCATCGATACCCTTCCCGCCAATGTAACCGTAGCCGGCGTGCTCACTGCTTCCCAGTGCGGTGGCACGGTATCCAGTTCCGGCCCTGGCAACATCGCCTTTAGCGGCGGTTCCCTGGCTTCAGGCGTGGCGAGTTGCATCATAAACGCAATTGTAACCAGCGCAATGGGGGGAGTGTATACCAACGCCGCCGGTAACATGAGCGGGCTGTCCGCCGGCATGGCCAACAACGTCAATGCGAGTCTCACGGTGATCGCCGGCGTAACCGTCTCGGGCACGGTCTACAACGACGTCAATCACAACAGCAGCCTGGACAGCGGCGAGACCGGCACGGGCCAAACAATTTACGCCAAACTGATCAATAACGCGACGCCGACGGTGGCAATCCAGGCGGTAGCGGTCAATCCGGGCACCGGCGCCTATAGTTTCAGCGGTGTGCCTGTTGGCGCCTACACCCTCATTCTTGATGGGAACAATACGCTCAGCGATGTGACGCCGAGCGCTCCCGCGGGCTGGATCAGCACCGAGGGGGCTAATCAAACCCGCGGGAGCGTCACGGTGGATGCTGCCAATCTACTCAACCAGAACTTGGGCCTTTACAACGGCAGCAAGCTCGCTGGCACCGTGTTCAAGGACACAGGCAGTCCGTCCGGCACGGCCAACAACGGTATTCAAGACGGCGCTGAAGTGGGTATTACCGGCGTGACCGTCATTGCCCGCAATTCCGCCTGCCCCCTAGGAACGTGCGATAGCTCGGTGACCGACGGGGTGGGTAATTACGTCTTGTGGATACCGGCGAGCGTGGGCGCCAATCCGGTGCGTATCGTCGAAGCCAACTTCGGAGGTTATGTCTCCACCGGCGCACAAGTCGGAACTACGGCGGGCAGCTATGACCGGACTACCGACACGGTCACCTTTACCAACGCCGTGGGCACGACCTACTCGGTGGTAAACTTTGGCGACGTGCCGGATAATAGCTTCACCACCGACGGCATCCAGATCGGGCTCCCGGGCGCGGTGTTGTTCTATGCCCATACCTTCACCGCTGGCACCGCGGGCAGCGTGATCTTTAGCACAACCAACATCGCAACGCCCAGTATCGTTTGGAGCAATGTCATCTACCGCGACAACGACTGCAACGGTGTGCTCGCTGCGAGTGAAGCGACGACGACCTATAGCGGCGCGAGTGTCAGCGCAGGCCAAGTCATTTGCATCATCGTGAAGGAATTCATCCCAGCGGGCGCGCCCGTGGGGGCACAGGACCAGATCACGGTCACGGCGAGCTTTAGTTACATCGGCGCCAGCCCAACGTTGTCTGCGATCTATCTCCACACCGATACGACCACCGTAGGAACACCGACTTCGGCAGGGCTGACGTTGCTGAAGTCGGTGAACAAGGCATCCGCGCTGCCGGGCGACGTGCTGACCTACACCATCACTTATGCCAACAACAGTTCGGGGCCGCTTAGTAATGTCGTCATAAGCGACAGCACGCCGGCCTTCACGACCTACATAGGCGCGAGCGCTGGCTGTCCGCTATTGGTAGCACGCACGAGTTGCACGGTTACCACCGAGCCGGCCAATGGCAGTACCGGTTCCATGAGTTGGAGCATCACCGGTACCGTCGGTGCGGGTGTCACCGCAACCGTGCAGTTTCAGGTCAGAGTGCAGAATTGATAAGGCTTGTCTGCATGGCAGTGCGAGTCTGTCAAACGGGGCGTGCCCATGTGTATGTGAGTTTCCTTGAGCTAGGAAGCTGACGCATGCTTAACTCTTGCCTTGGCGTTAAACCTTATAGTTGAGTGTTCTTGAACGGCGTCATTTCGTTTAGCTCTTCCATATAGCGTTGCGTCACCAAGGACTCGCGCGCGAGATAGTCGGCGATGGCAGCCGAGAATTGTGGGTGGGCCAACCAATGGTTCGAGTAGGTCTTGATCGGTATCAGCCCGCGCGCCAATTTGTGTTCGCCTTGTACACCTCCTTCGAATACTTCAATGCCCTGCTCGATACAGTATGCGATTCCCTGGTAATAGCAGGTTTCGAAGTGCA
>JBKJHT010000010.1:0-9198 GCA_046598945.1 Burkholderiales bacterium
CTATCGTAGACTTACCAAAGGACGAAGATATTAATCTAGAAACCGTTCAAACGACTTGAGAAATCAAGTCATCATCCGTCCGTTGATTCGGGGTAAATCCAGACCTCGGCCAGGCGCTCACCGTGGGCGGCCAGGTTTGGGATTGCCGCTGCGAACCCACGCAGCTTCTGGCGCGCGCCGAGGAAGCCGAGCGGCTGGGCCGAGCGCACAGTCTCCCCTTTATCTCCGAAGTGCTGGCGCAGATCTGGAAGGGCCTCGCTTGGCTGCGGGCAGGGCGCCTCGCGGAGGGCCTCCCACATCTGCGGGGTGCAATGGACAGGTGGAACGCGGGTGGTGGCGAGCTTGGTATGACTTACCAACGAGCGGTCCTGGCCGAAGGCCTGGCGCTCAGCGGCGATCTCGACGGCGGGTTGAGTTTGATCGAAGAGAGCCTCGCCCAGATTGCGCGGCCGGGATGGGAAGAACGCTCGCACCTGGCGGAGGTGCTGCGGCTCAAAGGTTGGATGTTGCAGCAGCAGGGAAAGTTGGCAGCGGCGGAAGAAAACTTCCTCGCCTCACTCGACGTAGGACGCGAACAGCAGGCGAAGTCCTGGGAGCTACGCACTTCGACCAGTCTCGCGCGACTGTGGCAATCGCAAGGTAAGCGCAAGGAAGCGCTCGATCTGCTCGCACCCGTTTACAACTGGTTCACTGAAGGCTTTGATACCAAGGATTTGATTGAAGCCAAAGCGCTGCTCGAGGAATTGGCGTGACGATTCCGCGCGACGACACCAACAAAAAATGTAGGGTGGATCAAGCGTGGCATAAGGACAAATGCTGCCAGGGGCCAGCCCCTCGTTCCCGCGAGGGCGGGAAAACGAGGCCGAAGGCCGACGTTTCGAGGAACGGCCATCCACGGTCTCTCATAAAAGACACTGGGTACCCGCCTTCGCGGGGACGACGAATTACGGGACTTTACTATGTCAAGGTTGGCTTTCTTATTGATGCCAAATGGATTCCCGCTTTCGCGGGAATGACGATAGGAGTAAGGCGGCTCGTGCCTACCCGTGGTGTGCCTGTAGAACCAGTTGCCCGAGGCCAGCCCCTACCCATAAGGCGCTACCGGCATACATCGCCAAGAGCTAAGCGTGGAGCGGCTCCTGGCAATGCCATAGAACGTAGGGTAGATCAAGCGGAGCGGATCCACCATTCTTCAGCCATGGTGGATCCGGCGCTTCGCGCCTTGATCCACCCTACGCATTCTGCGCCACGAATCTGCGCCGATTCAATTCGCCGTCAAGCTTTTCGTACACACGATAAACGGGAGGTCGCTGTGTGTACGCCAACGAAAAAACTACTCGCGCAATTTGCTGAAAACCAGATCGCTGTCTTTCCGCTTCATGTGGCAGGTGACGCACGCTTCAATCGGCCCGTTCACCGCGACGCTACGATCGGCCTTGCTGTTGCCAGCAAAATTCTCGAAACCCCAGCCACCGGTGGCCTTATATTTCTCACGATCTTTATGCATGACGCCGAGCCAACGGCGCTCGCCCTCGACCAGCGAACCGGCATCTTCATTGAGCGCGAGGATGTCGAGTATGAGCACCGATCCGTCGGGGAAGCTGCCGGTTTGGTATCCGCTCAAACCGGCAGCGTTAGCGTAGATGTGATGAATGCCGCCAATCTGCGCGAAGCGTGGATGGTCCTTGGTGGCGATTTGGGATTTGACGTGAAACCAGCTCCGGTAGCCTTCGGGATACGGAACTTCGTCGGCGCCGCCGGCGACGGCACTCAATCCGAGGGATACCGCCAGCGCTATGGCTGCAATTTTAAAGCGATGCATAATGTTCTCCTGTGCATTGATATTATTTCACCGTGCCGCCGACTATACTTAAGGCTGACAAACTTTCCCAATAACACCGAGGCGGCTACTCCAATGACGCGATTTGATCATACCGCACAACCGTTTCGTTCGCACTACAGAACCGCAGGTTTGCAGCGCACCGCCGTTGCGCCAAACGTTAGATACTAGGCTGGGATCATGCTCTCGACCACTCCTGAAAAAAACATGCGCCTGGTTCGCGTGGTCCTGGCGATCGGTTGGCTACTGATTATCGCTTCGCTATTTTGGGATCCCATCACGCCAGCGCTCACCCTCCCAGACAATCTGGCAAGTCCGTTTCATTTAAAGGCGACACCGGTTGCGGTTCAAGGTCACGTCTTGACGCAAACCCCTTACGCCATGGCCAATCGTTTTTTCTGGACCATGTTGATTCCCGTGCTGCCGCTGTTTCTCATGGTGTTCGGTCATGAGGCGTGGCGGCGCGTCTGCCCACTCTCGTTCATTTCACAATTACCACGCTACTTAAATTGGCAACGCCGTAAGCCCGTACTGGTGCGGCGGACCGGGGAAGTGGAACGGCAGTTGGCGCTGATCGGACGCGATGGTTGGCTAGCCCGCAACGTGTTGTATGTTCAGTTCGCGTTGTTGTTTGTTGCGCTGACTTCGCGGCTGCTGTTTTTTAATTCCGATCGGTTGGCGCTCGCGGTATTTTTTATCGGCGTCATTATCGCCGCGTTGACCGTGGGGTATCTCTGGGGCGGCAAAACCTGGTGCGGCTTTGTTTGCCCGATCTCGGTGGTGCAAAAAATTTATACCGGGCCGGGCGGGCTGCTCGAGAGCCAGGCCCACTTAACGCGTAAGCCGGTGTCGCAATCGATGTGTCGCACTTCCTCGCCCAAGGGCGACGTAAGTACTTGCGTGGGTTGCGCGGCGAATTGTCCGGACATCGATCTGGAGCGATCCTATTGGCAAGGCATTTCCGACCCGGCAAGGCGTAATGTTTACTATGGTTTCTTCGGACTGGTAATCGGTTTTTACTATTTTTACTACTGGTTTTCGGGCAACTGGGATTATTACTTTTCGGGCGCCTGGACCCACGAGCCGGATCAACTGCAACAACTGTTTCAAGCCGGTCTGTACATCAGGAATCATGTGGTCAATATCCCGAAGATCATCACCGCGCCCGTGGTGCTGGCCGTTTACGTGCTCGGCGCGATTGGATTGGGAAAGCTTATGGAGGAGGCGTATCGGCGCATACGTTTGATGATAAATCGACCGCTGCCCGAGGCGGAATTCATCAACCATTGCCTGAGTTTTAGCGCCTACGTCACTATCAATTACTTCTATTGCTTCGGCGGTCGGCCCAACTTGGATTTGCTCCCTTCGCCGGCGCTGCGCTTCGTGGATATTGTGATTGTGTCCCTCTCCACGCTGTGGTTCTTTCGATCGATTCAGCGTACGCCGACTATGTATCGCCGCGAAGGTCTGGCGTCGAACTTGCTTGAGCAATTAAAGAACCTGCAATTCGATGCGTCGAAACATTTGGACGGACGCACGCTGGAAGAATTGAAACCGGACGAAATCTACGTTCTGGCCAAAACGCTGCCGAGTTTTTCCCGTGATCAAAAATTGCAGGCCTATGAAAATATTCTGCTGGACACGATACGCACCGGACGCGCCGATGCCGCGAACACGCTTGAGTTCATGCGCGAGTTGCGCAGCCAGATGGGCGTGAGTGACAGTGAGCATCACCAACTGCTGGAGCAATTGGGACTGGATAGCTCGGGTAAAATCGATCCCGACGCCAAGGTGTCCTATGAAGGCTGGATACGCACCGAGAACTATCGGAAAATTCTTGAATCGCTTGTGGCGCCGCTGTTGGAGCAAGGTACACCGCTGCAAACCATACTTGCGCTGCCCGATATTCAATTGGCGATCGAGAATTCCCGCGCGATCTATCAAATTTCCGTCGCGGAACACGATTCTGCCGTGGCACAGGTCGCCGGCCTTGGTGGCATGCAGTTCGAGCGCGCGCGCACGCAACTCAAAACTTTGCGCTATCTGGCGAGCCTCAAGTTCGGCCTAGTCGGCCAAGGCATGGTCGACAGCCAGTGGCGGCCCCTGACACAGTTGTTAGGCAAGATCGTACGGCGCCGCGTGCAATCGATCTGTAGCAAACTCTTCTCGGCGTTATTGACCCTGGGCGAATCAAACGAATCGAAATGGATCGCGCACAAGCTTGCGTTGCTAATCGGTGGCGATATCGACGACATCCTGGCGTTGCCGATCGGCGCGGGAACGGCCGCCACCTGGGCGGACACATTGCACGAAAGCATTGTGTCTCTACTACGTGGCGGGGAGTTCGATGCGACGGTTAACACGCCGGCGGAAAGTTTGGAGGCCTATAGCTATCGCGATGTGATTGCCGATGGCGTTTCGATCACCGATAACTTGCGCCAACTGGCGTTCGATTCCGATCCGCTGGTGTCCTCGCTTGCGCTAACGGCGCTCGCCTACGCCGATGCGGCCGCCGCGCGCGAAGTCGCCACGCGACTCCGGCAAGAAGGCGCGGCTAGCCATTGGTTGGTGTTGGAGGTGCTGGCCGGACTCATCGACGGCCGGCTACCCGCGAGCCCCGCTTCGGCAAACCAAAGTATTCGAGTCACCATCGTCACACCCGGATTCGGGCAGCGCACCGCGAGCTTCGAAAAACCTTACCTTTCGGTCGGCCGCGCAGCGGACAACGATATTGTGCTGGCGAGTCACGCGCTGCTGCCGTACCACTTCGCGATTATTCGCGCGGCCAATGCGGTAAGCTTGCAACGCCTCGACGCGCTGGCCACGGTGTTCGTCAATGCGGAAGCGTGGCGCGGTACGCAGATCAGCCTCGAGAATGGCGCACGCGTGTCATTCTCGCCGCCCTCGGAAGCCGGCGCGCTGCTGATTCTCGAGTGGGACGTCGCGCAAACCGCCTATACGGTGGAAGCGTCCGAGACCATGGGCAAATTGCTGCGGCTATCGCAAAGCGCAATGTTCCAAGATATCAATCCCGCCTCGTTGGCGGAAATCTCACGGACTGCGGAAGTGCGCGTGTATGCGCAAGGCGCCTACATGTGTCGCCAGGGAGATTCGTCAACCGATGCGTTTTTGCTGCAAACGGGCAGCGCCGACGTGCTGGCGGAAAAGGACGGAAGATCCGCGTTGCTGCGCACCTTTTCCGATGGCGCCATTATTGGCGAGCTGGCGGTGATCACGCGCGAGCCGCGTTCGGCATCGGTACAGGTCACCTCGCCGACGGCACGGGTGGTCGTCATCAATGGCGCCTATTTGCATGAGTTGCTGGAACAGGATGTACATTTGACCATGAGCATGCTCGGCGTTGTCGCTACCTCGCTGCTCGATCTGAATAAGCGACTCAGGAGTATTGGGCGATGGGAAACGGCGAATGAAAACCAGTGACGGCCAAGTACCGCACGCGCTGACCACGTTACTTTTTCTGACATTTGTCTTTATTGCCGATGCGCAAGGCGGCCTCACGTCCCGCGAAGTAGAGCGTCTCAACAAGTTATTGGCCGAGCCGAGTTGGGCCGATCATGTGCTATTGCGTGCCGCGCTCCTGGGCTTAGCCGCTCACTACACCGCGCTGTGGAAGGCGTACGATTCGGGTGGCCTAACGCGCGATCCAGAGCGACTCGCGCAAGAGTTGGCGCGCGCGCTGAGTGGTTTAGATGCGCAGGTTGGCGCCGCCCTGCGCGCCGCACTGCGCGACTTTGCGCAGCGCATCGCTGATTCCGGCTCGACCGTGCTGGCGCGTTTTGGCCGGGGCGCCGCCGCGCGCGCACGGCAGACGGCACTCGCAGAATTTGAACAATTGCTCAAGGCCATTCCCGATACGTTTGCGCCGGCAGCCGCGGTTGACGATAGCGCCGAGCCTGCCGCGCGCCAGATCGCCGCGCCGGCCTGCGATCTTTCGCTTTGGCCCGCGGCGGCGCTCGAATTTTCAGCGGACAATATTTGGCAGCGCGGCCGCACACGCCTGCGCTGTGTGCGCGTCACACCGGAAACCCATGACGTCAAAACGTTCACCTTCATCACCGACCCGGCGCGAGTCTTCAGCTACAAGCCGGGGCAATTCATTACGCTGGAAGTGCCGATCGACGGCAAAATCATCCGCCGCAGTTACACGATTTCCTCATCGCCATCGCGCCCCTACACGCTCACCATCACGGTGAAGCGCGCACCCAACAGCACGGTGTCGAAGTGGCTGCATGAAAACCTGACGCCGGGTTTCGAGTTGAACATCGCCGGACCCAACGGACAATTCAGTTGTTTTCACGGTCCGGCGCAAAAGCTATTGTTTATCGCCGCAGGCAGCGGCATCACGCCGATCATGTCGATGCTGCGCTGGCTGAGCGATACCGCCTCACCTGTCGATGTTGTCTTGATCTACAACGTGCGTACGCCGGGCGATATTATTTTCGAACGCGAACTGTACCTAATCGGCAGCAAGCTCGGCGACAAGCTGCGGCTGGGCATTGTCCCCGCACAGGTGCAAGCGGGCCAGGTGTGGAATGGCCTGACGGGGCACTTCGATGAAAAGTTACTCACTCACTTCGCACCGGATTTCCTGGAGCGCGAGGTTTATATCTGCGGACCGGCGGCTTATATGGAAACGGTGAAAGGCGCGCTAAATGGCGCTGGTTTTCCCGTCCATCGTTTGCATCAGGAAAGCTTCGGCGCCGCGCCGGCGGATCCCGCAACCGCGATGCCGAGTGTCGACCCCCGGCCCAAACCTGCGCCCTCCGCCAAACCTAAACCGCAGCCTGCCCCAACGCCAATCGCCGATACCGACATCGCGTGCGAGGTCGTATTCAAAAAAAGCGGAAAATCCATCTCATGCAAGCCGTACGATTTTATCCTTGAGATCGCGGAAGAACACGGCATGGAACTGGCAAACTCCTGTAGGGCCGGCACCTGCGGAACCTGCCGTTTAACCAAACTCGAGGGCACAATTTTAATGGACGACCAGACGGCTCTAACGGATGAAGACATCCAATCCGGCATGGTCGTCATCTGCATCGGTCGTGCTCAAGGACGGGTAGTGCTGGACGCTTGACCCACTCACTTCCCCGCTTTCTTAAAGGGGGACTAGTAGCAGCAGTTGTACTTGTGCTATTGAGGGGGGATTCCCTGGTGGATCCCCAATGGCGACAGCGCAACAATGCTCGCTGCGAAATCCCTCCCAGCCTCCCTTTTAGGAAAGGGAAAAATGACACCGTTGTCAGTTCATGGTCCGTGTGCAGTGGCGGTAGCACTGACACAGGGAACTTTCCATGAACCAAAACCCAGCGGTAGGGTGGATCAAGCGTAGCGGATCCACCAAGCCGCCGATGAAGGCTCGTGGACTATGTTTAGCATGGTGGATCCGCTACGCTTGATCCACCAAGGGCATGCCAAGTTCATGGCCGGTGTCCAGTGTCGGCGCCGACACAGGCAACTCGCCATGAGAAATCGAAACGCGCTACGTGCCGACTTATTTTCGGCATATCCAAACCAAAAAGTGTGAATAAGTCACAACTTTCGTGTGCGATCTCGCACCGATTCTGCTTTCCGGAAAGTGCATCATCTAATAAATCGTGGAACTTCAACCTGCATGGGATAAGGAAAAGAAAACATGCCCAATCATTTTGAGATTCTTCCGCGGTCTCTCGCCCTGAAGCCCGCTGCGTTCGCATGCTAAAACCCGCCCCCCATTCAATATTTACCGAGGAGTAAAAAAACCATGACACCCATCAACCATCAATGGCGCATCGCACGGCGTCCTGTCGGGCCGACTCGTGAATCGGATTTTCGCTGGCAGGAAGAGCCGGTACCAACGCCCGGACCCGGCCAGGTGCTGGTACATAACCAATATATTTCGATGGATCCGACCAATCGCCCTTGGCTATGGGAAGAGGACACCTATCTCCCGGCGCTAAAACTCGGCGATGTGGTGCGCGGCGTCACCATTGGTGCAGTGGAGCAGTCCAACAACCCGGATTTCCCGGTCGGCACTCAAGTCGTCGGCGCGCTTGGCTGGCAGGATTACGCCGTCACCGACGGCAAGTTCGACTTTCTGACGCCGCTGCCGGCTGATCCCGCTATACCCGCAACCATGCAATTCGGCCTGTTCGGCCACATCGGCGTCACCGCGTATTTTGGCCTGCTTGACGTCGGCAAACCCAAGGAAGGCGAGACGGTCGTGATATCGGCCGCGTCCGGCGCGGTCGGATCGTTGGTCGGGCAAATCGCAAAAATTCACGGTTGTCGCGTCATCGGCGTCGCCGGCAGCGCAGAAAAATGTCGCTGGATTACCGAAGACCTCGGTTTCGACAAGGCGATCAATTACAAAAAGGAATCGGTCTACTCACACTTGAAAGAGTATTGTCCGAACGGCATAGACTTATATTTCGACAACGTTGGCGGCGCCGTTCTTGAAGACGTGTTGAGTCTGCTCGCCTTGCGCGCACGCATCGTCGTCTGTGGCATGATCTCGCTCTACAATACCGTGGGTGGCACCCTGTCGATGCCACCCGGCCCGAACAATCTTTTTAACCTCGTCATCAAGCGCGCCAAGATGGAAGGCTTTTTGTGTCTGGACTACTGGGATCGGCGCGAAGAAGCGTTCGAAGCGCTCGCCGCGTGGCACCGCGATGGCAAAATTCAGTATCGTTTCGATGTGGTCGAAGGATTGAAGAATGCGCCGCGTGCAATGAATAAACTGTTCGATGGGTCGAATAATGGCAAACTTATTCTAAAACTGTAACAGCAAAAGATTTGGGGTCAGCTTTGCTGAGTGGCCCCCGAGCTTGGCCACGGGAAATTCAGAATAATGTCCGCGGAGGAAGACGATGGACGCAATCAGACAATGGCTGGATGAACAAGGGCTCGCTCAGTACGCCGAAGCTTTCGAAGCGAACGACATCGATGTTGACGTTCTTCATAACCTAACTGATCAAGACTTGCAGACGTTGGGTGTTTCGCTGGGCAATCGTAGGCGCCTGCTGGAAGCGTTTAAGGACACTTCCGCGAGCGCTTCCCACTCCGCCATCGCCGAGCCGGAGAAATCCTTTCCCATTGTTGAAGCTACCGCCACCAGCGGCGAACGCCGCCAACTCACCGTGATGTTCTGCGATCTAGTCGGCTCAACTGCATTGAGCGAAAAGCTCGACCCCGAAGAGTTACGCAGTCTGTTACACGAGTATCGAACCGTCTGTGGTGAAGTGATTGCGCGTTACGAAGGTTTCGTCGCTCGCTACGTCGGCGATGGGATTTTGACTTACTTCGGTTGGCCCAAAGCCCATGAAGAAGATGCCGAGCGGGCGCTGCGTGCGGCG
>JBKJHT010000040.1:0-13637 GCA_046598945.1 Burkholderiales bacterium
GAGTTATCACATGATGGGCGTGCCGACAGCGATGTTCACGCCGCTGTTTGTTATTGCACGTACGTCCGGCTGGTGCGCCCACGTTATCGAACAACGTATCGACAATAAAATTATCCGCCCTTCCGCGAATTACATCGGGCCGGAGGATTTGAAGTTTGTTCCGATTGCTCAACGGAAGTGAGGAGTAAGTAGTGAGGCGTGAGGCTAATCGCATGGTCGTCTTTACGCCTCAATCCTAACATCTCACTCCTCAGTCCTCACATTTAACTACTGAAAGAAGACATGTCCGCCCACATCTCCAACGTCCGCCCCAAACCCGATAGAGTCCTCGTCGATATTGCGAAGTATGCCGACGACTACAAAATAACCAGCAAAGAAGCCTACGAGACCGCGCGCTATTGCTTGATCGATACGCTCGGCTGCGGCCTGGAAGCGCTGGAGTATCCGGCCTGCACGAAATTGCTCGGCCCGACCGTGCCCGGCACCGTTGTTCCGAATGGCGCAAAGGTTCCCGGCACCCAATTCCAACTCGATCCGGTCACGGCCGCATTCAACATCGGCGCGATGATTCGTTGGCTTGACTTTAACGACACGTGGCTTGCCGCCGAATGGGGTCATCCCTCGGACAACCTCGGCGGCATTCTCGCGACGGCGGATTATCTTTCGCGCGTCGCCGTCGCCCAAGGCAAAAAGCCGTTGGTGATGAAAGACGTGTTGACCGGCATGATCAAGGCCCATGAAATTCAGGGTTGTTTGGCGTTGGAAAACAGTTTCAATAAAGTGGGCCTCGATCACGTTGTGCTGGTGAAAGTCGCCAGTACCGCTGTCGTTACCAAAATGATGGGCGGCACCCGCGATGAGATCATTAACGCGGTATCGCAAGCCTGGGTCGATGGTCAAAGCCTGCGCACTTATCGCCACACGCCGAACGCCGGTTCGCGCAAATCCTGGGCTGCGGGCGATGCCACGTCGCGCGCGGTGTTACTGGCGATACGCACGCTCAAGGGCGAGATGGGTTATCCCTCGGTACTGTCAGCGAAAACTTGGGGCTTCTACGACGTGTCGTTCAAGGGCAATGAATTCAAATTCCAGCGACCGTACGGTTCCTACGTGATGGAACAAGTGTTGTTCAAAATTTCCTTCCCAGCGGAATTCCACTCGCAAACCGCCGTCGAGGCGGCGATGACTTTGCACAACGAACTTGCGAAAATGGGCAAAAGCGCGGATGACATCAAGAAGATCACCATCCGCACCCACGAGGCCTGCATTCGCATTATCGACAAAAAAGGCCCGCTGAATAATCCGGCCGATCGCGATCATTGCATTCAGTACATGGTGGCCGTGCCACTGATTTTCGGCCGCCTCACCGCGAGCGATTACGAAGACAATATCGCGAAAGATCCGCGCATCGACAAGCTGCGCGATAAAATCGAATGCGTGGAAGACAAATCTTTCACCAAGGATTATCACGATCCGGCGAAACGCTCCATCGCCAACGCGCTGACGGTGGAACTCAAAGACGGCAAGAAGCTCAAAGAAATCGTGGTCGAGTATCCGATCGGTCACAAGCGCCGCCGCAAGGAAGGTATGCCGGTGTTGGTCGAGAAGTTTAAGACCAACCTCGCCCGTCAATTCCCGGCGAAGCAACAGCAAAGAATTCTTGATTTATGTTTGGATGCAAAAAAATTGGAAGCCACGCCGGTGAATGAGTTTGTCGATCTGTTTGTTATTTAAGGCCAGCCAGGAGGCAACCTGGATGCGGCTTTCTGGCATAGCATTGCCGGGAGGCAATATTCATGCGGGTTCTGGCCATGCACTCAAAAATAGCAAGTCACGGTTACTACTGTCATTCCCGCGAAAGCGGGAATGACAAGTTGAAGTTTGATGAATTAAACCCAGCTCCGAAGTTTTTTAGGAAAGTACAGAAACCAATGCGCAACCTTGCACTACTTATCTCTGCACTTTCGATTCTCGTGGCCACGGTGGCACAAGCCCTCGACCTACCCAAACGCAAATCCGGCCTCTGGGAAATGACCATGATCGGCGATCAGACTAACGGCCAACCGCAAACCGTCACGACCTGCGTTGAGCAAAAAACCGATACCGGTTTGTCATCTTCGTTCGGCGACAAAATTCCGAAGAACTGCAAACAACCCTCGCTAAAAAAATCGGCCGGCACTTACGTCATCACCAGCTCGTGTAAATTTACCGATTCCAATGTAAAGACCATTGCGATTTTAAGCGGTGACACCAATAGCGCCTACAAAATCGACCGCACCTCGACCTACACGCCGCCCAATAAGGGCCGCAAGGAATCGAAGCAATCGATTACCGCGAAATGGTTGAGCGCTTGTAAGGCCGACCAGCGCCCCGGCGACATGATCATGCCCGACGGCAGCAAGATCAATATCAGCGATATTCAGAAACTTCAGAACGCCAAGTAATCACCTTAGGATTCTCCCTTATGGCACACAATCTGCATAACAGTTTGCAACCCCTTAACGTCGGCGCCAAACAAGGCAAGTTCTACGCTTTGTCCGCGCTTGAAAAAGCCGGCCTCGGAAAAATCTCCCGCCTGCCGGTTTCAATCCGTATCGTGCTCGAAGCGGTGTTGCGCAATTTCGACGGCAAAAAAATCAGCGAGGAACATGTCAAACAACTCGCGTCGTGGCAGCCGAATGCCGTCCGCAGCGACGAGATTCCCTTCGTGGTCGCGCGCATTGTGTTGCAAGATTTCACCGGCGTGCCGCTGCTGGCCGATCTTGCCGCGATGCGTGGTGTAGCAAATAATATGGGCAAAAATCCGAAACTGATCGAGCCGCTGGTGCCGGTGGATTTGGTCGTCGATCACTCGGTGCAAATCGATCATTACGCCAGCAATGACGCCCTGCGCAAAAACATGGAACTGGAGTTCCAGCGCAACGGCGAGCGTTACAAATTTATGAAATGGGGCATGCAGGCGTTCGACACGTTTAAAGTCGTCCCGCCCGGCATCGGCATCGTGCATCAAGTGAACCTTGAATACTTGGCGCGCGGCGTGCATCAAAAAGACGGCGTCTATTATCCCGACACCTTGGTCGGCACCGACTCCCACACCACCATGATCAACGGCATCGGCGTCGTGGGCTGGGGCGTGGGCGGCATCGAAGCGGAAGCCGGCATGCTCGGCCAACCGGTATATTTTCTGACGCCCGATGTGGTCGGCGTGAACTTGACCGGCAAGTTATGCGAAGGCGTCACCGCGACCGACCTCGTGCTGACGGTCACGGAAATGTTGCGCAAGGAAAAAGTCGTGGGCAAATTCGTTGAGTTTTTTGGTGAAGGCGCCGCATCGTTGGCACTGCCCGATCGCGCCACCATCGCCAACATGGCGCCGGAATATGGCGCAACCATGGGCTTCTTCCCGGTTGATCAAACGACCATCGAATATTTCAAAAACACCGGCCGCACCGACGACGAAATCGCCGCGTTTGAAGCCTACTTCAAAGCGCAAGGCCTATTCGGCATGCCCAAGGCCGGCGATATCGATTACACCAAAGTTTTATCTCTCGATTTGGATTCCATCAAGCCTTCCGTCGCCGGACCGAAACGGCCACAGGATCGCATTGAACTGCCCAACCTGAAAAGCAAATTTACCGAACTGTTCAGCCAATCCGTCGCGGACAACGGTTTTGCGAAAAAGCCCGACGACCTCGCCAAGCGCTACCCGACGCAAAAACCCGGTATCGATATCGGCAACGGCGATGTGTTGATCGCGGCGATCACGTCGTGCACCAACACCTCGAATCCCGGCGTGTTGTTAGCTGCCGCTTTGCTGGCGAAAAAAGCGGTGGAAAAAGGCATGACCATCAAGCCGCACATCAAGACCTCGCTTGCGCCCGGCTCACGCGTCGTGACGGAATATTTAACCAACGCCGGCCTGTTGCCGTATCTGGAAAAACTCGGCTTCAACGTCGCCGCCTACGGCTGCACGACTTGCATCGGCAATGCCGGTCCGCTGGACGAAGCCATCGAACAATGCATCGTGCAGAATGACGTCGTCGCTGCCGCGGTGCTGTCCGGCAACCGCAATTTCGAAGCGCGCATTCACGCCAATATTCGCGCTAACTTCCTCGCCTCGCCGCCGTTGGTGGTCGCATTCGCGCTGGCGGGCAACGTGTTGATCGACATGGATCACGATCCCCTTGGCAAAGGTAAAGACGGCGCGCCGGTGTACCTGAAAGACCTGTGGCCGAGCCAAGCGGAAGTCGCCGAAGTGATGCATCACGCGACTAACGCCGCGACCTATCGCAATCTATACGCCGATTTCACCAAGGGCTTCGATCTGTGGAACAACATTCCTTCGACGGCGGGCCAAGTCTACAACTGGGATAAATCCACCTACATCGCCGAGCCGCCATTTTTTGACAACTTCGGCCCCAGTGCAGGAACCAGTGCCGACGTGAAAAGCGCTCGCGCGCTCGGCGTGTTTGGCGACTCAGTGACTACCGATCACATCAGTCCCGCGGGGTCGATCAAGTCGTCCTCACCCGCCGGCAAATGGTTGCAAAATAACGGCGTCGCCGTAGTCGATTTCAACAGCTATGGCTCGCGCCGCGGCAACCACGAAATCATGATGCGCGGCACCTTCGCTAACGTGCGCATCAAAAATTTCATGTTGCCGCTGAAGGCGGATGGTTCGCGTATTGAGGGCGGGCTTACTATTTATCAACCGTCCGGCGAAGAGCTATCGATCTATGACGCCGCGATGAAATACATCGCGAATAAAATTCCGACGATAATTTTCGGCGGCGAAGAATACGGCACCGGTTCCTCGCGCGACTGGGCGGCAAAAGGCACGCAATTGCTCGGCGTAAAAGCCGTGATCGCGCGCAGCTTCGAGCGCATTCATCGTTCCAATCTGGTCGGCATGGGCGTGTTGCCGCTACAGTTTAAAGGCAGTGACAGCGCCGAAACACTCGGCATCAAGGGCGACGAACAATTCGATTTGCTTGGCTTGTCCGGCCAATTGAAACCGCAACAAGATGTCAGCTTGGTGATCACACGTAAAGATGGCAGCAAAAAAGAAGTGAGCGTTTTGCTACGCATCGATACCCCAATCGAAGTCGATTATTACTTGCACGGTGGAATATTGCCGTTTGTGTTGCGCGAATTATTAGCGGCATAGTGATGGCAAGCCACGCGCCGCAAGGGGCTTGCCTCCCAGCCATACATGCCTGGAACATGGCTGTGGTATTGGCTCTCAGGCCATCATGGCGGAACTAGACTTAACTGCATTCGAAGTCCGCGTCCTCGGCTCTCTCGCCGAAAAAGCCTTCATCACGCCAGACACCTATCCGTTATCGCTCAACGCGGTGACCATGGCGTGTAATCAAGTCTCCAATCGCGATCCGGTGATGCAACTTTCCGACGAGACTGTGCAACAAACGCTAACCGTTCTGCGTGGGAAAAAACTGGTGCGCGAGTGGTTTCCCAGCGGCAGCCGCGTGCCGAAATTCGACCATGTATTAAATGAGATTTATGGCCTGAATGAAGCCCAGCTCGCCGCCCTGACGTTGCTGATGCTGCGCGGCCCGCAAACGGCCGGCGAGATCAAAGGACGAAGCGGCCGCATGCACACCTTCCATGAAGTCGAGCGTGTGGAAGCAACCATGCAAACGTTGATCGTGGAACGGGAAACGCCGCTAGTCATCAAACTGCCAAAATCGCCGGGCACCAAAGAAGCGCGTTATGCCCACCTACTCTCCGGCGCCCGCGCCGTTGAGCGGCAAGAGATTTCGGGTAGCCTGTTGCCGCCATCATCGCCTTCCCCGGAAATTTTCGCGAAAGGCGACGATAGATTGAGTGTCCTGGAAGACGAGGTGCAACAGTTACGCGCGGAAGTGAGTTGGTTGTCGCGACAGTTCGAGGCGTTCAAAAAGCAATTCGAGTAAGCCATGTCGTTCGGAGCAGCGCGAAGAATCCGCTTTCTGCGCCGCTTGCCAACGCCAGTTAAAAGCAGATCCTTCGCGTCGCTCAGGATGACATGTGATAGCGGCGTGACATTGGGATAAAATAGCCCGCTATGAACGCCATCGCCTTCCCCAATCGCGCGCAACAAAAAGACCACTTCGAAGCGAACAAGCTCGAGAAGCGTTTG
The DNA here is from genome assembly GCA_046598945.1 of Burkholderiales bacterium. GTDB lineage: Bacteria > Pseudomonadota > Gammaproteobacteria > Burkholderiales > JALYOK01 > JALYOK01. Next base: position 6,140 of record JBKJHT010000040.1, read on the forward strand.
TGCAAACTGACTGCGCAAGCCATCGTCGACTACGCCATGATCGTGGACGGCGATAAGGTGATGGTATGTTTGTCCGGCGGCAAAGATAGCTACACGCTGCTGGAAATTTTGCTGCTGCTGCGCGAGCGCGCGCCGATCGAATTCGACATCGTCGCCTTCAATCTCGATCAAAAGCAACCGAATTTCCCCGAGCATGTATTGCCGGACTATCTCGTGCAGCGCGGTGTGCCATTTCAGATCGGTCATCAAAATACTTATAGCACCGTTAAGCGCGTCATTCCCGACGGCAAAACCACGTGCAGCCTGTGTTCGCGCTTGCGTCGCGGCGTGATTTATCGCGTCTCGACGGAACTTGGCGCAACCAAGATCGCTCTAGGCCATCATCGCGACGACATTCTTGAAACGCTGTTCCTCAACATGTTCTACGGCAGCAAACTCAAAGCCATGGCGCCGAAATTGTTGAGTGACAACGGCCAGCATATTGTCATCCGTCCGCTCGCCTACTGCAAAGAAAAAGACCTGGCGGATTACGCCGAACACAAGGCCTTCCCGATTATTCCCTGCGACTTGTGCGGCTCCCAGCCCAATCTGCAACGGCAAGCGGTGAAAGAATTGTTGCAGCAATGGGAAAGGAAAACACCGGGACGACTCGACAATATGTTCCGCGCACTGCAGAACGTCGCGCCTTCCCATCTGGCCGATACCAAGCTATTCGATTTTCAAGGATTGCAGCCACAACACGCGCGGTTCGACGATGGCGATACGCTCTTCGATCACGACTAAGGTCGCCGCACCAAGGGCTGTGATACTCTATTCGCCAGTGATTTCAGGTCACCGTCGATGATTCTAAAATACAAAAAAGTGATAGGAGGAAACGTGAACGACAACATTAGTTTGCTGGCCAAAGAGCGAATCATCGCCAAGCCCGATTTTAATCGTTGGTTTGTGCCGCCTGCCGCGCTGTGCATCCATCTTTGCATCGGCATGGCCTACGGATTTTCCGTGTTTTGGCTACCGCTGACCAAGGCGCTGGGCATTTCAAAATCCATCGACTGCCCGGCCGATATGAGTTGGATCGCCAAGCTTTTCACCACCGACTGCGATTGGGACAAACCGATCCTCGGCTGGATGTATACCCTGTTCTTTGTGTTTCTCGGATCGTCGGCGGCGATTTGGGGCGGCTGGCTGGAACGTGCAGGTCCGCGCAAGGCCGGGGTCGTCTCCGCGTTGTGCTGGTGTGGCGGATTAGTGTTGTCGGCGATCGGCGTCTACAACCATCAACTCTGGCTGATGTGGCTCGGCTCGGGCGTGATCGGCGGTATTGGCTTAGGCCTCGGCTACATCTCGCCCGTTTCCACCTTGATCAAATGGTTCCCGGATCGCCGCGGCATGGCGACGGGCATGGCGATTATGGGATTCGGCGGCGGCGCCATGATCGGCTCGCCCTTGGCGGATCGACTGATGAAATATTTCGCGACACCGACGTCGGTCGGCGTGTGGGAAACCTTCTTGGCCATGGCCGCCATTTATATCGTGTTCATGCTGATCGGCGCCTTCGCCTATCGCGTGCCGCCGTCCGGTTGGAAACCCGCCGGCTGGACGCCGCCGCCATCGCAAACCAGCAACGCCATGATCGCCAAAGGCCACGTGCATTTGAATAAAGCCTGGCGCACACCGCAATTCTGGTGCCTGTGGGGCGTTCTGTGCTTGAACGTGTCGGCCGGCATCGGCGTGATCGGCATGGCTTCACCGATGCTGCAGGAAATCTTCGGCGGCAAGCTGATCGGCATTGATGTCAAATTCAGCGATCTCGGCAAAGAACAATTGGCGCAAATCGCCACCGTCGCCGCAGCGTTCACCGGACTGCTTAGTCTGTTCAATATTGCCGGACGATTCTTCTGGGCCTCGCTGTCCGATTACCTTGGCCGCAAGACGACTTATTTCATTTTCTTCGTACTCGGTTGCCTGCTTTATTACAGCGCGCCATCGCTCGGCCATTCCGGTAGCTTGGCGCTATTCGTCGGCGCGTTCTGTATTATTTTGACCATGTATGGCGGCGGCTTTGCGACCATTCCCGCCTATCTTGCGGACATGTTCGGGACGCAGATGGTGGGCGCGATTCATGGCCGTTTGTTGACGGCCTGGTCAACCGCCGGTGTGCTCGGCCCGGTGCTGGTGAATTACATCAACGACGCGCAAATCAAGAGCGGCGTGCCGAAAAGCCAGGCCTACGACACGACGATGTACATCCTTGCGGCGCTGTTGGTTGGCGGCTTTATCTGTAATTTGCTGGTGCGTCCGGTGGCGGCGAAGTGGTTCATGACCGACGCGGAACTGGAAGCCGAACGCAAGCTCGCCCACGACAAGGCGTCGGCCAATGCGGTGGGCGGCAACGCCGCGGCAGTATCGGGCCAGGGAAGTCACCAAGGCTTGGTAATTGCGTTCTGGCTGTTCGTCGGCGTTCCGCTGGGGTGGGGCGTGTGGACGACGATTATTAAAGCCTTACCGCTGTTCAGATAGATCGTTGCGGAAAAACGGCCACCGTTTTGCGTGGTCGCTTTTTTCCGTAGCATCGGCTTGAAACACCCGCCCAGCGTGCCGTTTCAATGGGTGCCCTCGGAGAGGCAATAAATACGCCACTCTCCAGCCCATTCCCTGTGGTGAAAATCGACGCGGATGCTAATAAAAAAAAGCGACCATCGGGTCGCTTTTTTTTGCCTAACCAAGCGTGGCACTACATGCGTTCGTACACGGCCGCGATGCCCTGTCCACCACCGATACACATGGTCACCAGCGCGTAGCGGCCGCCGATGCGTTGCAGTTCGTACAGCGCTTTGATGGTAAGGATCGCGCCGGTCGCGCCGATCGGGTGCCCCAGCGCAATCGCGCCGCCATTCGGGTTGGTCTTTTTGCCATCGAAGCCGAGATCTTTCGACACGGCGCAGGCTTGCGCGGCAAAGGCTTCGTTGGATTCGATCACGTCCATGTCGCTGACTTTAAGATCGGCTTTCGCCAGCGCTTTTTGTACCGCGGGAACCGGGCCGATGCCCATGTATTTCGGATCGACACCGGCGTGGCCGTAGGAAACCAAACGCGCCATCGGCTTTAAGCCGCGCTTTTCGGCGGCGGTCTTTTCCATCATCACCACGGCGGCGGCGCCGTCGTTAATTCCCGAGGCATTGCCGGCGGTGACGGAGCCCTCTTTTTGGAATACGGCGCGCAGCTTGGCCATGCCTTCCATCGATGCATCGGCACGCGCATGTTCGTCGGTCGCGAAAAAAGTCGACCCTTTTTTCGACTTGATTTCAATCGGCAGAATCTGATCTTTGAAATAGCCTTTTTCGGTCGCGTTGACCGCGCGCTTATGGCTTTCCACGGCGAAGGCATCTTGCGCTTCGCGGCTGATGCCCCACTTGGCGGCAATGTTTTCCGCAGTGATGCCCATGTGAACGGTATCGAACGGATCGGTCAGCGCGCCGACCATCATGTCGACCGCGCCGCCGTCACCCATGCGCTGGCCCCAGCGCAAACTGGGCATCAGGTAACCGGCGCGGCTCATGGATTCCGCACCCGCTCCAATCGCACAATCGGTGTCGCCGAGCAGAATGGTTTGCGCCGCGCTGATAATCGCCTGCAGGCCGCTACCACACAAACGATTCACCGTGAACGCCGCCGAACTCTGCGGCAAGCCGCCCTTAAGTGCGGCGACGCGGGAGATATACATATCTTTCGCTTCGGTGTGAATCACGTTGCCGAACACCAGATGGCCGACATCATTCACGTCGACTTTCGCGCGCGCGATCGCTTCTTGGATCACCAGGCCACCTAACTCGGTCGGCGCAAAATCTTTCAGGCTCACGCCGTAATCGCCGATTGCCGTGCGCACACCACTTAACACTACTACTTCACGTCCACTTGCCATTTTCAAACTCCTAAAATTGACTTTGACTACGCCGCCACCGGCTCGGCCCACAAATCGTGAGCGTCTGCGTCGGTAATGCGAACGTCCATAAATTCACCCTGTTTTGGGGCCCATTTCTTGCCCTTGGGTTTGTTGATATAAACCTGACCGTCGATTTCCGGCGCGTCGGCGCTGCTGCGCGCCGTCGCCCTATCACCGCCCACTTCGTCGACGATAACTTGCAATGTTTTACCGATCTTCGCTTGCAGTCGCGCAGCGCTGATTTGTTCTTGCAATTGCATTAAACGACCGCGGCGCTCTTCTTTCAACTCGTCGGGAACGTGGTCGGGCAATGCGTTTGCCTTTGCCCCATCCACCGGCGAATAAGTAAAGCAGCCGACGCGATCCAACTGCGCTTCGCGCAGAAAATCCAGCAACTCCTCGAATTCGGCATCCGTCTCGCCGGGAAAGCCGACGATGAAGGTGCTACGGATCGCCAACTCGGGACAGGTCTTGCGCCACGCATGGATGCGCGCCAGTGTATTCTCGGCGTCCGCTGGACGCTTCATCAGCTTGAGAATGCGCCGATTGGCATGCTGAAACGGGATGTCGAGGTAGGGCAGTAAGTTTCCCTCGGCCATCAGCGGAATGACCTCGTCGACATGCGGGTAGGGATAAACATAATGCAGCCGCAGCCACACGCCGAGACTGCTCAACGCCGAAACCAATTCCGTCATGCGCGTTTTCAGCGGCTTGCCGCCCCAAAAACCGGTGCGGTATTTAACATCGACACCGTAGGCGCTGGTGTCCTGCGAAATGACCAACAATTCTTTCACGCCGGCGCGAACCAGATTCTCCGCTTCCACCATGACGTCGCCGACCGGCCGGCTCACCAAATCGCCACGCATGCTCGGAATAATGCAAAACGTGCAGCGATGATTACAGCCTTCGGAAATCTTCAAATACGCGTAATGCTTCGGCGTGAGTTTGATGCCTTGCGGCGGTACAAGATCGACGAACGGATCGTGCGGCTTCGGCAAATGGGCGTGGACATGGCCCATCACCTCGTCCTTGGCGTGGGGCCCGGTGACCGCCAACACTTTTGGATGGGTCTGGCGCACGACGTCGCCCTTCGCACCCAGGCAACCGGTGACGATTACTTTGCCGTTTTCATTCAGCGCCTCGCCGATGGCATCGAGGGATTCGGCCACGGCGGAATCGATGAAGCCGCAAGTGTTGACGATCACCAAATCCGCGTCGGCGTAAGAACTCACCGTGAGATAGCCTTCAGCGCGCAGTTGCGTGAGAATTTGCTCGGAATCCACCAGTGCTTTTGGGCAGCCGAGGGAAACAAAACCGATTTGCGGTGTCGCCACCGCTGAAGAAATTTTTGCCATTGGTTTTGTTATTTCGCGCTGCGGCGCGCTTTCGCTGTCGCGGCGGCGGTGTCGTCGTCGGGACTCGGTTCCGCTGCAGGCGTCGGTACTAAAGGCGTCAAGTTGCTGAAAATGCCGCGCGCCTGCTTCCGCACTTGCTCTTGCATGTCGACAAACATATTGGCGCTTTGCTCCAAATAGTTACCCATCATGCCCTGCATGATCGGCCCCTGGGCTTTGAAAAACTGCGCCCAAATTTCCGGGCTTAAGCCCGCCGCGTTGCCGTAGACGGCGCGCGCTTGGTCTTGCAGCTTTTTTTGCACGTCGATAAAGGAGTGAACACCGCGCTCGAGGAATGTACCCATCACGCCCTGCGTGGCATTGCCGTAACAGCGAATCATGTGGGCGAGCATTTCGCTGGTGAACAGCGGCTGCGCAGCGCCCTCCTCTTCGAGAATGATTTGCAGCAGGATGCTGCGGGTGATGTCGTCGTTGGTCTTGGCGTCGAGAACTTCGAAGGCAATGTTGCCAAGCACCAAATCTTTTACTTCGGCCAGCGTGATGTACGCGCTGGTGTTGGTATCGTACAAACGGCGGTTGGGGTATTTTTTTATGACGCGTTTACTGTCCGCCATTGGCGCTCCTAACGAGGTTGGTGCACGACACAATTTTTTACACTTGAATTATAACATCCGTGGCGCCACGTAAGCTAACGTATTGATGGGTTTGGGGTCGTTGCCAAAAAAACAACACTTAAGCATTTTATTGCACTGCAACAAAAAAGGCTTGACATGGGTTGGAGACGTGCCCATAATTCGAATTGTTGCAGCGCAATATTGCACTGCCTAGGCACCCAAGTAAATCAACCTTTAAGGAGTTACACATGAATATCGCCCCGGAACAGTTTGCCGAAGTCAATAAATCAACGATCGACGCAGCAATGCAGTTTGCGAAAGTCTCCTTTGACGCCGCTGAGCGTTTGGTTGGCTTGCAGTTGGCCGTTGGCCGTGACGCTCTGAGCGAAAGCGCCAAAAACGCGACGTTGCTGACCGAAGTTCGCGACGTGCAAGATTTGACCGCCTTCCGCGGCAAAGTCGCCGAAACCTCCAGCGACAAATGGAGCAACTATTCCAAAGCCGTTTACGAAGTTGCGCAACAGACCCAGGCCCAATGGTCGAATCTGTTTGAAGCGCAAGTGACCGAATTGAACAAGAATGTCGCCATCGCATTGGACAAAGCCGGGAAAACAGCCCCGGCCGGTACCGATGTCGCCATCGCCGCGATCAAATCATCGATCACCGCCGCCAGCGCCGCATTCGACAGCATGACCAAAGCCGCTAAACAAGTCGCAACGTTTACCGACGCGAATGTTAAGGCCGCCGCAACTGCAACCACTGCCGCTGTAAAGTCCGCTAAGAAGTAAGACTTTACCGCCAAAAGCTCCTCCTCCTTTGCTTTAATGGTTCCCATTAGGTAAAGGTTTACGCCCCAGAGGCAACTCTGGGGCGTACTTTTTTGTGTAATCGATATGCCTGGAACGCCGCTCTAGTAGCGGCTTTCAGACTATATCTTGCCAGGAGTCAAGCAGGGAGCGGCCTCCTCTGGCAGGGGCAATAAAAACCCTGTAATCTGCGCCTTCCATGTTTGCTCTTTTCTCCACTTGGCGCCGCAATCGCATACTGAACAAAACCAGCATCGATACCAGGCTCTGGCGGCGACTCGTTACCTCCGCTAGTTATTTACGCGGCCTGTCAGACTCGGAACTCAAACGCTTAAACGAAGATGTGCGCCTGTTCCTGCACGACAAGGAATTCAGCACCGCACACGATTTAGAAGTCACGCCGGAAATGTTCGTCAGCATCGCATTACAGGCCTGCCTAATGACCTTAAATTTAAACGTAAATTTCTACGATGGCTGGCACGGCATCATCATCTATCCCGACGAATTTGTTCCTAACCACCAATACGTCGACGCCGCCGGAGTAGTCCACACCGACCGCCGCCCGATGACCGGTATGGCGCGCAGCGACGGGCCGGTGATTTTATCCTGGGCCGATACACAAGCCGCATTCGCGAGCGACGGCGCGAATGTTGTCATCCACGAATTCGCGCACAAACTCGATATGCAAAATGGCGACGCCAATGGCTTCCCGCCGCTGCACAAAGGCATGAACCGGCGCGCTTGGGCAAATAGTTTCGGCGCCGCGTACGCGGATTTCTC
>JBKJHT010000171.1:0-3363 GCA_046598945.1 Burkholderiales bacterium
GCTGAACCCGCCGGGCCAAACGCCGTCCGCTGCCGAGCAGTTCTACCGCTTGGCCTTCTGATCCATAACCAACGCGGCGCTTCGCTATGTCTGGCTTTCCTTATTGCGACAGAACCGCCATCGTGTGCTGACCGAGAATTGTAGCGATTGTTTGGGTCCCCACGTTCCCCACTGCCAACCAAATTACTTTGGGCGGCGCCCCGTGCAAGAAGCTGAGTTGGCGAAAATCGTCGTCTTTCGACACGATGACAAAATCATGCTTCTCAGCATACCGCCAAATCGCCAGGTCGGTCTGCCCGTGCAATCCAAATATTGTCCACGTGCTGGCTTTCTTGGTACAGCGACGCGAGCGCGCCCACCAAGCGCGGACTCAAGTTCTCATCGAATAACAGCTTGGCGCAGCCGGCGAACCGGCTAAGCGCCGCTCGCGAGCAGCCGCGAACGCCAGGACAGCCGGGATGTGCTCGGGTCGCAAGCTCGGGAAGTCAGCCAACAACTCCGCTTCGGTCATCCCGCCGGCCAAGTATTTCAAGATGTCGTAGACGGTAATCCGGGTGCCCTTGATGCACGGCTTCCCGCTGCGCACGCCGGGCGTGATCGTGATGTAGTCGTCGAAATTCATCTGTTTATAGCCGTAGGTCAATACTGGCTACCTTCGCCATCGATAGCGGCAGTAGTTTGGTGAAAATGCGGATGGTTTCGATCAAACGCCGGCTGCCTTAAGGCTGGCAACGAACTCTCGAATGCGTTTCGCGTTCATGCCGACATCACTCAAACCCATACGCGACATGGAACGTATATCGAGTTGGCTACCGCCGACGGCGGGGGTGATGCGTATCACCATATCGTCTTTGAAGCCGTAGATGAGGCTCGTCACCGTGGCTTCGATACGTCCCGCCTGCACATCGGCGGCCGCGATGTCCCAACTGGCGGCGCGGGCCGCGGCTTCCGCCTTCACGAATAATTCCGCCGGCGTTAAATTAGAGGGCAGGGGCCCGATATCGGGATACGCTTGCTTCTGTTTCTCCGCGATTTCGGCGCCCTTGTAGTCGAGGCCGTTCGGCGCCGCTTTACGAGCGTCCGCCAGGGCAACAAAGGCTGGCGGATTGGTGGTGTCGGTGGTGATATCGTGGATATACGGCAGGCTTTGCACCTTGTTGAATTGCAAGATCACATAGCCGGCAAATAACCCGCTAATGATTAACCCCGCAACCGCGCGGCCCACGGAGATCGGGGGCATAGCGAGCTTAGCGAGTATCAGCCCGACAATGCAAAGCGCCAAGCCCGCGAGCGCCACGTAGGTCGCATACTTCAGCAGTTCGCGTAGGGCAAAGGGAACATCCCATAGGCCCAAACGAAAACCCAGTGGCGACAAAATGATTCCGGCTGCGCCGGCGACCGAAAGCCAAAATCCTAGCGTGCCGGCAACAATTGCAATGCGAGACATGTCGTTCTCCCGAGAGTGAATCGTTGCATGATAGCGCGATTGCAGCGGAGCCGTGGGGTGGTCGTTCAGGGCTTTCGTTTCGACTACGTGTTTGGGATTTCGCAAAGTCTACCAATTCACGATCGTCCTTCCCGCCAGTACGGAAACGACAGGACATGCCGTTAGCGCTTATGCCAAGCGCAACCGTAATAAAACCATCGTCAAGGGTGGCAAGTCAGGTAATATCTCGACATATCACCGCTGCTACAACGGCGCACATGCACATAGAATCGTTCAAACTGGGAGGAGGCGCCAATGACACAATCCACCGCTAATATCAAGACGGCAAGTTTCGATCCTTACTATCTCGATCCTCGAGACGTTATGGAACCACCCACCGAATTCAGCAAAATAATAAAAAAAATCGGCCCCGGCATCATTCTCTCGGCTTCGATCGTCGGTTCCGGCGAGTTGATCGCCACCACAACTTTGGGTGCCGAAGTTGGCTACACGGTGCTCTGGCTGATTATTTTTTCCTGCCTCATCAAGGCGCTGATCCAATCCTTCATGGGGCGCTACACCATCGCCAAGGGCGAGCCGAGCTTAGAGGCCTTCAATCGAATCCCCGGTAAGATCGGCAAAGTGAACTGGGTGGTGTGGGCGTGGGTGGTGATGGTGTTCTTCACTTTGTTCCAAATCTGCGCCATGTTTGTCGGTGTGTCGCAAGCGATGAAGTTAGTCACCGGCATCGAAGTCGTTTGGTGGGTGTTGGCCTTCTTCGTCCTGACATTGGTGCTGCTGCTGGGCGGCGCTTACCACCGCATCGAAGGCATCGCCATGATCAAGGTCGGCGTGTTCACCTTGATCACTTTGCTGGCCGCCGTCGTGCTCACCGGCATGCCGCAGTTTTCCTGGGGTGATGTATGGCAGGGCATGAAGTTCGAGTTGCCGGATAAAGGACTCGCCACCGCGCTCGCCGTGTTCGGTATCACCGGCGTTGGCGCCGCGGAATTGTACGCTTACCCCTATTGGTGTATTGAAAAAGGTTACGCGCGCTGGACCGGGCGGTACGAAGACAGCGAAGCCTGGCGCCGGCGCGCGCGCGGTTGGGTGAAAGTGATGAACGCAGACGTGATTTTCTCCATGATCATCTACACCGTGGCCACCATCGCCTTCTATTTGCTTGGCGCAGGCATTCTGCATGGCATGGGCGAAGTGCCCGACGCCAGCAACATGATTCCAGTTCTATCCAACATTTATACCAAGACGCTCGGTGAATGGGCCAAATGGCTGTTCTACCCCGGCGCGATCATCGTGCTTTACGGAACTATTTTTGCCGCCACCGCCGGGCACTCGCGCATGCTGGCCGATTTCATGCGGCTGCAAGGGATATTTAAGGCCGACGATATGAAAGCGCGCAATCGCTGGCGCGATATTTTCATTGTGATCTTGAGTGGTATTCCCATCATTTTCTACTTCATCTTTGGCGAGAAGCCGGTGGCGATGGTGAAATGGGGCGGTTATGCCCAGGCATGGACCTTGCCGATTCTGTCCTTCGGCACGGTGTATTTGGTCCACCGCTTTATGCCGAAAGAGCTTAGGGCGACGCCGTTCGGCCACATCATGTTGTGGGTCGGAGCGATCGTTATCAGCGGCTTCGTCTTGGTCGCCGAAGCGCGGCGTTGGAACCTGCTTGGCTGATCGACGCGCAGCAGCTGGGCGGATATGAAGGTTGGCAGCGTTGCGTATCGATCCATTTGGTTGAATGCCGATGGCACGACGGTGGATGTCATCGACCAGACGCTGCTACCGCATCGTTTCGCCATCCGCTCCCTCATGTCGTTGGCAGATGCGGAACACGCAATCAAAACCATGATCGTGCGCGGCGCGCCGTTGATCGGCGCCACCGCAGCCTACGGCATGAGCTTGGCGATAGC
>JBKJHT010000084.1:0-10960 GCA_046598945.1 Burkholderiales bacterium
GCTTGATGTTCTTTATTGATTTCCCGATCCGCCGGCATGGGTTGAGTGGGGTAGGCGTAGCCCACCCCGCTACGGACCGCCGCCCCTAATCGAGCGGGTCTACAAGCCTTCGGGTTGCTCATGACAATCCATATTTAACCGATGGCCTGGGAGCCAGTACCAGAGCGGCTCGCAGACCATGCCTTGCCACGAAACAGTATGGAAGCGGATTCTGGCGATGCTTAACAAATAAAATATAGGGTGGGTCAAGCGTAGCGGACCCACCGAACAACTCAGATCAGTTGCAACTCGATGCATGGATTTGCGTCATACCAATCCTACCTAAGTGCTTATGTCGACGCCACATCGAATACCTAACGAAGCTACGTACTAACCAATTGCTCAAGACTTGCCACGAGAGCATCAATTGATCCTCGTTTAGAATTGTTTAGCGCAGTGCCAGGATTTTTTCGGACAGCTTCGGCAACCACTTCCTTCACCTTTTTCTCAAGCGCCGTATCTAATTGTTTCCCGTGTAGTAAGTGCATAATGAAGCTCGCAGCAACGACAACTTATATCCGAGCTTTGCTGCTCCACCAATTTCCTCGATTATGAGGAAATTTGATTTCAGCAGTTTTCCTATAATTTCACTAAGGTGCGGCAGTAAAGCTCCGAGGATGATTAGTCCGAAACATCGCGATATCAAGAGCTTTTAATATATTGGATTTCCCCTCATTATTTTTTCCGATTAGGATTGTTTTATCAGAAACGTCAATCTTGTGTGCGGCAGTAATACTTCGAAAATTTGTTACTGAAAAGTTCACTAATTCCAAGAATTCACCCTGTGCTTTAATGTTGAATTTAGAGTTCTAAGAGCTTGTTTTAGATTGCAAAGACTAATCACGCCATTTGGAAACTTGACTGGCTGACGACGCGTTTATTCGGCAAGTATCTGCTCCATCGCGTATCGAAACTGTTCAGGAATCGCCACCGCCTTCTGCACCGCCCGCTCCACAAACACATGCACAAAATGCCCGAACGCGGCAGGCTCGTCATCATCTTGCTTGAATATCCCAATCTCAAACCGAACCGAGCTATTGCCAATTTTTGCGACACGCAAACCGACGTCAACTGACTCGGGAAACGCCAGTGGTTTTTTGTACTGGCACATGGTTTCGGCGACGAATCCGACGACGGCGCCGTTACGATAGTCGAGTCCGCCATGACGCATCAGGTAATCGTTGACGACGGTATCGAAGTAGGAATAGTAGACGACGTTGTTCACATGTCCGTAAACGTCGTTGTCGTGCCAACGCGTCGGAATAATAAGGAAGTGTTTGTAGCTGGCGCGGGTTTCGCTCATGTCGTGCGGTTCGCTTTATCTTGATCGTTGGCGGATTTTATTTTGTCACGAATGGCTAGCCAATCTTGATCGGACAAATTCGCCAGATGGGTGAACGATGCGCCGTTCGCCAGATAGCCGGCGCCGTCGAGGGCGATGGTTTGGCCGGTGAGCCAGTCGCAACCGTCGGCCATCAAAAACGTCGCGAGGTTTTGGATTTCCGCGAGTTCGCCGGTGCGCCCCATCGGGTTGCCTTCGCCGCGTGACAGCGCATCTTTGCCGGGGCTCAGCCTGTCCCACGCGCCTTTGGTGTAGATCGGACCCGGCGCGATGGCGTTGAGGCGAATGCCGTAGCGGCCCCACTCCACCGCGAGGGATTTGGTCATCGCGTCCAAACCGGTTTTTGCCATCGCCGACGGCACGACAAACGGCGAGCCGGTCCACACCCATGTAACGAGAATGGAAATCACCGAGCCTTTGATCTTGTCTTGAATCCAACGCTTGCCGATGCCTTGCGTGACGTAAAACGTACCGTGCAACACGATGTTGGTGATGGCGTCAAAACCGCGCGGCGATAAATCCTCCGTGCGGCTGATGAAGTTCCCGGCGGCGTTGTTGACCAAACCAGTCAGCGGGCCGTCGTCCCAAATTTTTTCGATCATCGCGTCGACGGCGGCGGCGTTGCGGATGTCAACGGCATGCGTTTTCACGGAACCACCACATTGCGCCATCATTTCCTCAGCCGATTCATCGAGAACATTCTTGCGTCGGCCGCAGATGTAAATATCTGCGCCGAGTTCGAGATATTTTTCCGCCATCGCACGACCAAGGCCCGTGCCGCCGCCGGTGATCAGAATGCGTTTGCCTTGCAGGAGTTTTTCTTTGAACACAGTCACGCCTTTTGAATTTTAGAGCACGTCAGTTCTTGTCATTCCCGCGAAAGCGGGAATGACATCATGATAGGTCGGGTGGCGGGGCTGGGAGCCAATGGCCCAAGGCCACTCGGCACCAGTGCGGCTCTTCGAGCATTCATGAGGGCGTTGGCCGTGCGCATACGAGAGTTAACTCTTGATCGCCGCTTTAATTTGCTCCAATGCACTGGGATCATCCAGCGTCGTCAGATCGCCGGCATCTTTGCCTTCGGCAATCGCTTGAATGCTCCGCCGCAATAATTTTCCGGAGCGCGTCTTCGGTAATAGCGTAATGAAATGAACACGCGATGGCCGTGCGATGGCGCCCAATAAATGATCGACGGCTTGCATGATTTCTTTTTCCATCGTTGCACGACCGGCTTCGTCTTCAGCGCGACTTGCGTCTTTCAACACGGCGAAGGCAATCGGCACTTGGCCTTTGAGCTTATCTTCCACGCCGACTACGGCGACCTCCGCAACGTTCGGATGGCTTTGTACCGCTTCTTCAATTTCGCGCGTCCCTAACCGATGGCCGGCGACGTTGATCACGTCATCGGTGCGTCCGAGAATGAAGTAGTAACCGTCTTGATCGCGAATGCCCCAGTCGAATGTCGAGTATGCGTGCTTGCCTTTGAAGTTGGAGAAATAGGTGCTGACGAAGCGTTCGTCGTCACCCCAGATCGTAGTCATGCAGCCCGGCGGTAACGGCGGCATGACGGCGACGACGGCCTTTTCATCGGCGCCGACTTCTTCGCCGGTGTCTTCGTGCAGCAACTTCATGTTGTAGCCATACACCGGAAAACTCGGGCTGCCGAATTTTCGCGGCGTGTCTTCCACGCCCAGCACCGCAGACAAAATCGGCCAGCCGGTTTCCGTTTGCCAGTAGTGATCGATGATCGGTTTTTTGATACCGTCGGTGATCCAGCGCGCGGTCGGCTCATCTAATGGCTCGCCAGCGAGAAACAGATAACGTAAAGAACTCAAATCGTATTTTGTCAGCAACGCCGGATCTTGTTTTTTCAACACGCGGATCGCGGTCGGCGAACTAAACATGATGCTAACTTTGTATTCGTGCACCAGCTTCCACCAGATGCCGCCGTCGGGGCGGATCGGCAAACCTTCGTAGAGTATCGTCGTGCAGCCGTTGATCAGCGGCGCGTAGATGATGTAGGAGTGACCGACCACCCAGCCGATGTCGCTGGTTGTGAACATTGTTTCGCCAGGCTTGCAGCAGAAAATATATTTCATCGACGCCGCGAGCGCGACGGCGTAACCGCCGGTGTCGCGCTGCACGCCTTTTGGTTTTCCCGTCGTACCGGAAGTGTAAAGAATGTACGACGGCTCGCTTGATTCCATCCAAGTGATGTCCACATGCTCGTCCATATGTTGCGCGCGAAGCGTGGCGTAATCGAGATCGCGCCCCGCAACCAGGGTCATCGCTTTGTCCAAACCACGATTGACGAGTACGACATTTTGCGGCGGAAATTCTGAGAGTCTAATGGCTTCGTCAACCAAATGTTTGTAGGGAATGACCTTGCCCGCACGCATGCCGGCGTCGGCGGTGACCATGACTTTCGGTTTCGCGTCATCGATACGCGTGGCCAAGCTCGCCGACGCAAAGCCGCCGAATACGACGGAATGAATCGCGCCGATGCGCGCACAGGCGAGCATGGCAAACATCGCCTCGGGAATCATCGGCATGTAGATCAACACGCGATCGCCTTTTGCGACGCCCAGGGATTTCAACACCGCGGCCATGCGATTCACTTCGTGGAACAAATCACGATAGGAGAACTTTTTCTCCTCGTTGGTTTCAGTGGAAATGTAGATCAGCGCGGTTTGCTCGGCGCGCTCCGCCAAGTGACGATCCACTGCGTTGAAACACAGATTGGTTTCGCCGCCAACAAACCATTTCGCAAACGGCGGTTTTGAATAATCCAGAACCTGTTGGAATGGCTTATGCCAGCCGATGTGCTTCGCTTCCTCGCGCCAAAACGCGTCGGGGTTTTCGATGGAATATTTGTGGAATTCTTTGTAGGTGGTCATGCCACTCCTCCAACTGACTTCTCGTTTTGTCCTTGCCGCGAAAGCGGGAATCCATTTTGACTTTGACAGGCTAAATGGATTCCCGCTTTCGCGGCAAGGACACAATGCTACGCGTTCACGTTCACAACCAAGCGCCCACGCACCTGCCCGGCCAAAATCTGCGGCGCTTTGACAATCGCTTGTGCAAGGGAAATTTCCGTGGTGATCGCATCAAGTTTCGCTTTGTCCAGATCCGATGCCAAGCGCGCCCACGCTTCCAAGCGCGCGGCCTTCGGCGCCATCACGCTGTCGATGCCGATTAGGCTCACACCGCGCAGAATAAACGGCGCCACGCTGCTCGGGAAATCCATGCCTTGCGCGAGACCACAGGCCGTGACCACGCCAAGATATTTCGTCGCGGCGCAAACGTTTGCAAGCGTGTGACTGCCGACGGTATCCACCGCGCCGGCCCAGCGCTCTTTGGTCATCGGCTTACCGGGCGCGGAAAGCGTGGCGCGATCAATGACTTCGCTCGCACCCAGTGATTTCAAGTATTCAGATTCAGCCAGACGGCCAGTCGATGCGACGACGCGGTAACCGCGCTTGGCCAACAATGCAATGGCCACGCTGCCGACGCCACCGGCAGCACCGGTAACCAGGATCTCGCCTTTATCCGGCGTCACGCCGTGTTTCTCTAGGCCCAACACGCACAGCATCGCCGTGTAACCTGCGGTGCCAATGGAGGCCGCTTGTTTGGTCGTGAAGCCCGGCGGTAGCGGCGCCAGCCACTCGCCCTTCAAACGCGCTTTCTGCGCGAGACAACCCCAATGGCCCTCGCCAACGCCCCAGCCGTTGAGAATAACTTTGTCGCCGACTTTCCAAAGCGCGGAATGACTTTCCTCCACCGTGCCCGCGCCATCGATACCCGGCACCATCGGAAACTTGCGCACCACCGGCGCCTTGCCGGTGATGGCGAGGCCATCTTTGTAGTTGATGGTGGAATAATCGACGCGAATGGTCACATCGCCTTCCGGCAAATCGCTTTCGTTGATGTCGGCGATTTTCGCTTCGGTGCCGGCGTCGGTTTTGCTTAGGAGAATGCCTTTGAACATGTTGATCTCAATGAATTGGGAAATAGTGAAACTATTTTATCCTACATGCTGATACGCGAGATACTCGCGCGACTGCATTTCCTTAAGCCGGCTGATAGTGCGCGGAAACTCGTGGCTATTCGGTCCTTTGCGATACAAATCTTCCATCGGCGCCGCGGCGCTCATGATTAAATTGACGCGCTGATCGTAAAGCACATCGATCAACCAGGTAAAGCGGCGCGCTTCCGAGGCGTTTTCCGCCGTCATCTGCGGTACATTCGCGAGCATGATGGTGTGGAAGCGTTTTGCCAGTTCGAGATAGTCCAACTGCGAGCGGGCCGTGCCGCACAGTTCCGCAAACTCGAACCAGCCGATGCCTGAAGAAGCGCTTCTAGATTGGATCTTACGGCCATTCACTTCGATCGCCGCGCTGCGCGGCGCTCCCGAGGCCAGTGTTATAAAAGATCGCAGCAGCGCTTCATCGGCGCTTGAACCCAACGGCGAATGATACAGATCGAGTTGTTCCAGACTGCGCAGGCGATGATCCGTAGCGCCATCGAGTTCGAAGATGTCGAGATTATTTTTAATGAGTTCAATGGCCGGAAGAAATCGTTCGCGCTGTAGGCCATTCGGGTAAAGTGCATCGGGCCGATAGTTTGAGGTCACCACGAAAACGATGCCGCGCGCGAACATCGTTTCCAACAGGCGCGCCAGGATCATCGCATCGCCGATGTCGCTGACATGCAATTCGTCGAAGCACAGCACACGCACGTCGCGTGCAAGTTTTTCAGCAATGTGAACTAACGGATCGGTTTCTTGTTTTAGCGCAGTGAGTTCGCGATGGATAGTTTGCATGAATGCATGAAAATGCACGCGCCGTTTGCGCCGATACGGCAGTTGCGAGTAAAACGCGTCCATCAACACACTCTTGCCACGTCCGACGCTGCCGTGGATATACAGCCCGCGCGGTGGTGAGCGGCGACCGAAAGTTTTCATGAACGGCCGGCCGCGATAGGATTTGAATTCGATCAGTTCATCGAACAATTGTTGCAGGCGTATGGCGGCGCGTTCCTGCGCCGGGTCGGCGCGAAAGCTGTCATTGAGTTTTTGTTTTACATACCAGTGCAGAGGGCCCACCAGTGCGGCTCCTGGCAAGGCATGGTCGGAGAGGCGCTCTGCTATTGGTTCTTCAGGCATGCTTAAGATGATTTGTCATTGTGAGGAAAGAAGTGACGAAGCAAACTAACGGTCGCTAAAAACGAGATTGCTTCGCTTTGCTCGCAATGACGAGTTTGTAGGATTGCGTGCTAAGTTCTCAAATATGCACGGCACGTTTATCCACCGCCAACGCCGCTTCATGCATCACTTCCGACAGCGAAGGATGCGCGTGAACGATGCGCGCGATATCTTCAGACGAGGCGCCAAACTCCATGGCGACGACGGCCTCGGCAATCAACTCGGATGCAAACGGCCCGAGGATGTGAACGCCAAGAATGCGATCGGTTTTCGCCTCGGCCAGCATTTTGACGAAGCCATGGGTTTCGCCCAAGCCTTTTGCGCGTCCATTGGCCATGAAGGGGAAACTGCCCGCGCGATATTCTGCGCCGCGCGCTTTCAACTGTTTCTCCGTCTCGCCCACCCAAGCGATTTCCGGTGCGGTGTAAATCACCCAGGGAATCGTGTCGAGGTTCACGTGGCTCTTCTGACCGGCGATCAACTCCGCGGCGGCAACGCCCTCCTCCGAAGCTTTGTGCGCGAGCATCGGTCCGCGTACCACATCGCCCACCGCGTAAACGTTGTTGGCGATCGTGCGGCACTGCGTGTCGACTTGAATGAAGCCTCTGGCGTCGAGTTTGATGCCGACGGCATCGAGATTTAGTCCCGTCGTGTTTGGCGCGCGGCCGACGGCCATGATGAGTTTATCGACGACTAATTGTTGCGCACCGTCCGCGCCTTCGTAGTCGACGGTGACTTGGTTTTTTGTCGTCGTGACGGTATTGATTTTAACGCCCAGCTCAATCACCAAACCTTGTTCTTTGCTGAATATCTTGCGCGCTTCGACGGCAATTTGCTCATCGAGGGCACCGAGAAATTCCGGCAACGCTTCCAAGATCGTGACCTCAGCGCCGAGGCGTTTCCATACGCTACCCATTTCCAGGCCGATGACACCGGCGCCGATCACGCCGAGTTTTTTGGGGACGCTAGGAATGGCAAGCGCGCCCTCGTTGTCGAGGATTAACTGGTTATCGACTTTCGCAAACGGCAGCGCGCGCGGCACAGAGCCGGTGGCGATCACGACGTGTTTCGCGAAAATCACTTCGCGTTTTTCGCCGTCGACGACTTCGACTTGATAGGTATCGCCACCGCTGACAAAACGGCCTAGACCATGCATGGAAGTGACTTTATTCTTCTTCAACAAAAAACCAATCCCGCCGGTGAGCTGATCGACGATTTTGTCTTTGCGCGCGAGCATTTTCGCCAGATCGAGCGTGACACCTTGAATCTGAATGCCATGATCGGCAAAGCCATGGGTCGCGCGATGATAATTTTCGGAGGATTCAAGCAAGGCTTTGGATGGAATACAACCGACGTTTAAACACGTACCACCCAGGCTGGGTTTGCCCTTGGGATTTTTCCAGTTGTCGATACACACCGTGTTGAAGCCAAGCTGGGCCGCGCGAATCGCCGCGACGTAACCGCCGGGACCAGCGCCAATGACGGCGACATCGAAAGTTTGAGACATGGGTTTAGGATTTAGGCGCTAGGATTTAGGGACGAGGCTAGGGGTTGGTTAGTCTTTAGCCATTAGCCACCGCTTTTAGAGTTCTAAAAGCAAACGCGCCGGATCTTCCAACGCATCCTTCATCGCGACCAGCGACAGCACCGCTTCGCGGCCGTCGATGATGCGGTGATCGTAGGACAGCGCGAGATAATTCATCGGGCGAATGACGATTTGGCCGTTCTCGACGACCGGCCGTTCTTGGGTGGCGTGCACACCGAGGATCGCCGATTGCGGTGGATTAATAATCGGTGTCGACAACATCGAACCGAACACGCCGCCATTGGAAATCGAGAAGGTGCCGCCGGTCAATTCTTCGATAGTGAGTTTGCCGTCTTGCGCGCGCGCGCCGAAATCGGTGATGCGTTTTTCGATGTCCGAGAACGACAAGCGATCGGCATCGCGAATGATCGGCACCACTAGGCCGCGCGGACTACCGACGGCGATGCCAATATCGTAGTAGCCGTGATAGATGATGTCGTTGCCATCGATCGAGGCATTGACCAGCGGGAATTTTTTCAGCGCGGCGACAGCGGCTTTGACAAAAAACGACATGAAGCCGAGCTTTACGCCGTGTTCTTTCTCAAATTTATCTTTGTACTTGGTGCGCAAATCCATCACCGGCTGCATGTTGACTTCATTGAACGTGGTCAAAATCGCGGCGGTGGATTGCGATTGCACCAAGCGCTCGGCGATTCGCGCACGTAAGCGTGACATCGGGACGCGCTGCTCGGGGCGGCCGGAAATGCGCATCGAGGTGACATTCAACGCTTCGACTGCAGGCGCCGCGGGTTTTGCTTCGCCATGGGCGATGACATCGCCCTTCGTCACGCGTCCGCCGCGGCCGGTGCCCGTCACATCGGCGGCATTCAATCCTTGCTCGGCAAGCATCCTGCGCGCTGCCGGTAAGCTATCGGGCTGCCCGGGTGGCCTAGGGCCAAAGCCAGGCGCAGCTTGGCTTGCAGCCACGACAGGCTTGGCAGCCGCACTCAGCTTGGCTGCTGGCGCAGCGGCTTTTGCGATCGCTGCTTTTGCTTCGGTATCGATCGATGCGATTACTTCGTTACTAATGACCGTGCCGCCATCGGTCTTGGCGATTTTTACCAACACGCCTGACATCGGCGCCGGCAGCTCCATCACTACTTTGTCAGTTTCGATATCGATCAAATTTTCATCGCGCTCGACGTAATCGCCGGGCTTCTTGTGCCACGTGACGAGCGTCGCCTCTGCGACCGATTCGGACAACTGCGGAACTTTGACATCGACAAGCATGTTCTCTCCAGAAAGTTACTTAATGGGGGTGAAACTCAACGCGGCCTCGAGCACCGCTTTTTGCTGTTCATTGTGCTTCGCCAAATAGCCGACGGCGGGCGAGGCCGACGACGGCCGCAAGGCATAAGTGAGCGCTTGATCTTCGCGCATGTCACGCAAAACGTAATGTTGAATGCGGTGCCACGCGCCTTGATTCCCCGGCTCCTCTTGCGCCCAAATGACGCTTTTGGCGTTCGGATAACGTTGCATCTCAGCCGCGAATTCTTCGTGCGGAAACGGATAAAGTTGTTCGAGGCGAATAATCGCAATATCGTCGATGTTGCGCGCGTGCCGTTCGGCGAGCAGATCGAAGTATATCTTGCCGCTACAGGCGACAATGCGCTTCACTTTTTTGGCCTCGAGCGTGTCGATCTCGCCGATGACGGGCTTGAAACCGCCGGTGGCTAAATCATTTAAGTCGGATGTGGATTCTTTACGGCGCAGTAAACTCTTTGGCGTGATGACAATTAAGGGTTTGCGCATCGGCCGAACCATTTGCCGCCGCAGTAGATGGAAGAACTGCGCGGGCGTGGATGGCACGCACACTTGAATATTGTGCTCGGCACAGGATTGCAAATAACGTTCTAAGCGCGCCGATGAATGTTCCGGACCCTGGCCTTCGTAGCCATGGGGCAACAGCATGGTCAAGCCGCATAGCCGACCCCATTTAGTCTCGCCGGAGCTGATGAATTGATCGATCACGACTTGAGCGCCATTGGCGAAATCACCGAACTGTGCCTCCCAAATCACGAACGTGGTTGGATCGGCGCTCGCATAGCCGTACTCAAAACCTAGCACGGCTTCTTCCGACAAAAGGGAATCGATGACGAGAAAATCCGGCTGGTGCGGAAAAAGATTACGAAGCGGAATGTAGTTACCCGCGTCCCACTTCTCACGATTTTGATCGTGGAATACCGCATGGCGATGGGAGAACGTTCCACGTCCGCTGTCTTGGCCAGAGAGGCGAATTGAATGGCCTTCTTTTAGCAATGACGCGTAAGCGAGATTCTCAGCCATCCCCCAATCCAGCGGCAGCTTGCCGAGGCCCATTTCACGCCGCGCCGCCATCATACGCTCAACGGTCGAATGTAGTTTAAAATTTTCCGGCAAGGTGGTGAGGCGAACCGCCAGCTCTTCCAACTCCTTGCGCATGACCGCGGTTTTTGCGGGATGGCGCCAATCGATTTTTTGATAGGGCGACCAATCGATGGCGAATGGCGGCTTGTGATTGTAGAGAATTGCGCTGTTGGTGCTTTGTCCCGCGTCGAGAGCAGCGCGAATCGATTTGATCATGTCTTCCGCTTCCGTCTCGGCGATGACGCCTTCCTGAGCTAAACGCAATGCGTAGAGCTTGCGCGTACCGGGGTGCTGCGCAATTTTTTTGTACATTAATGGCTGCGTCACCAACGGTTCATCTTGCTCGTTGTGGCCTAACTTGCGAAAGCAAACCAAATCGACGATGGCATCCTTGCCGAATTTGGTACGAAAATCAAATGCGATTTCAATCGCCAGCAACACGCTT
>JBKJHT010000111.1:0-4047 GCA_046598945.1 Burkholderiales bacterium
TTTTCGCCCGCGAGTTTCGTGCAGCGTTACTTAGGGCTCACGGGGCCGGCGGTGGCCGTTTCGTCGGCGTGCTCGTCCAGCGCGAAAGTGTTCGGCAACGCGCAACGCATGATCGCCACGGGGTTGTGCGATGCCGCCGTCGTCGGTGGTGTCGATAGTTTGTGCCTCACGACGCTGTACGGTTTTAATGCGCTGCAACTCGTTTCCAAGAAGCCTTGCCGACCATTCGATGCCGAACGCGATGGCATTTCCATCGGCGAGGCCGCCGGTTTTGCGTTGCTGGAAAAAACCGATGGACAAATTGGCAATGATCGACTGGCGCTGCTTGGCGTCGGCGAAAGTTGCGATGCTTACCATATGTCCACACCGCACCCGGAAGGATTGGGCGCGCGCATGGCTATGCGAGGCGCGCTAACGCAAGCGGGACTCAGCACTACGGATATCGATTACATTAATTTACACGGCACCGCAACGCGCAGCAACGACGCGACCGAAGCGCTGGCGGTCAAAATGATTTTTGGCAATGGCGTTGCCGCCAGTTCCACCAAAGGTTGGACCGGCCATACGCTCGGCGCGGCCGGAATCATCGAAGCAATTATTTCCTTTATCGCCATCGAAGAAAATTTCATGCCCGGAAGCTTGCATACCGAAACGATCGATCCCGCCGTTGAAATTCAATACTTGAAAGACAATCGTCAGGGGTTGGTTAAACGAGTGCTGAGCAATTCCTTCGGCTTCGGCGGCACCAACTGCAGCGTAGTAGTCGGGCGGGTGCAATGATGCGCGTTTACGTCGACGGCATCGGCCTGATTGCGCCCGGTTTGAGCGGCTGGGCTGCGAGTGCGCCGATATTAGCGGGAACCACGCCCTACGCTGCGGCGCCGTTGGCCATTCCGGTGTTGGAAATTTTGCCGCCCGCCGAGCGCCGCCGCACACCGGTCGTCGTCAAACTCGCCATCGCCGTCGGCTGCGAAGCGCTGGCCAATGCCGGCCAGCCCGCCGCGGAAACCGCTTCGGTATTCACCTCATCCGGCGGCGATGGAGACGTGATTCATCAGATTTGCGACTCGCTTGCGCAGCCCGAACGGGAAGTATCGCCGACACGATTTCATAATTCCGTACACAACGCCCCCGCCGGTTACTGGGGCATTGCCACCGGCGCTCACCAGCCGTCGACCAGCCTGTGTGCGTTCGATGCCAGCTTCGCCGCAGGTCTGATCGAAGCGGCGACCCAGGTTTGCGTCGATGGCCGCAAGGTGTTGCTGGTTGCCTATGACGCGCCCTATCCTGAGCCACTCAATGGTGTGCGGCGGATCAGCGCGGGGTTTGGCATTGCGATGTTGTTGTCGCCGCAGCAATCGGAACAAAGCCTTTGCAGTTTAGAAATCGCCCTGGTCTCAAACGCGACGCCTATTACTAAATCGGCTCAAGCGGAGTTGGAAAATTTTCGCATCAATGTTCCTGCCGCACGGGCCTTGCCGCTTCTCGCGAGCATCGCCAAGGGCGAAAACGCGACGGTTATCATTGACTACCTCGGCGACAATGCGCTGCACGCCGCGATCAAACCATGCAGATAGATAAAGCTGAAATCGCATGCCGTATTCCCCATGCCGGTACGATGAATTTGCTCGACAGCGTGATCGAATGGAATGCTGAGCACATCCGTTGTCGCGCCATCAGTCATCGCGATGCCAGCAACCCGCTGCGCGTGAATGGCACGCTCTACGCCATCAGCGGCGTGGAATATGCCTCGCAGGCCATGGCGGTGCATGGCGCATTGTCGGGCGCCGTTGCGGGACGCCCACGCGCCGGCTATCTCGCGAGCCTGCGCGACGTGGTGTGCCATCGTTCGACGCTCGACGGCGATCACGATGAACTGACGGTTTATGCGGAAAGCCTGATGGGCGATGCGACGCGCGTAATGTATGCGTTCACTGTTTCTTCCGGCGAACAAAAAATCGTCACCGGGCGCGCCACCGTAGTGCTCGATATCAGCAACCTCACATCATGAAACGCGCACTCATCACCGGCGGCAGCGGCGCTCTGGGCGCAGCGATTGCGCGCACGTTAGCGGCGCAAGGAATGGAAGTGTTGGTCCACGCCAATAGCCATATCGCGGCGGCGGAAACTGTAATCGAGGAAATCAAGGCGCAAGGCGGCGCCGCAAGCGCCGTCGTGTTCGATGTCACCGATGCCGACCAGTGCAAGCAAATGCTCGAACCCATTCTCGCCGAGGGCGCGATTCAAGTGATCGTCAATAACGCCGGTATCCACGACGACGCCGTCATGCCCGGCATGTCCGCGCGGCAATGGTCGCGCGTCATCGACGTTTCACTGAATGGATTTTTCAACGTCACCCAGCCGCTGCTGATGCCGATGATCCGCACCCGTTGGGGCCGCATCATCAGCGTTTCGTCCGTCGCGGCGACCATGGGCAATCGCGGCCAAACCAATTACGCCGCAGCGAAAGCCGGGTTGCACGGCGCCTCGAAATCCCTTGCGCTGGAGCTCGCCAGCCGCGGCATCACCGTCAATGTCGTCGCGCCCGGCATCATAGCCTCGCCCATGGCGGACAACGTGTTCAGCAAAGAAATGATCGAACAAATGGTGCCGATGAAACGCGCTGGTCGCGCGGACGAAGTGGCGGCGCTGGTGAGTTTTTTAGCGTCCGATCAGGCGGGCTATATTTCCGGACAGGTGATTTCGATTAATGGTGGGATGGCATAGCCAGAAGGCTCGTCCTTATTGGCTCGTGGCATGGCATGTGCTGGAAACAAGTATTCATGAGGACTTTGAGGGCCTTCAATTTCATATGTTCAGGTAATCCATAACAATATGAAAGATTTAATTTTATTGTTAGGAAGTCAGTTTTTACAGTAAAGTTATGTAAGTTTATTGAATTTTCATAACTTTAGTAACTTTCCTATATTTCATGGCCCCCCCCCATAAATCCGTACGCCCCCGGCGCCGGAACCTTACCCCCTGAACTTGCCGGGCGCGACGAAATAATCGAAAAAGCCGCAATCGCATTAGATCGTTTTCGCGACGGACGAGCCGCAAGAAGTTTGCTGTTTGTCGGGCTTCGCGGGGTCGGAAAAACTGTTTTGCTCACCCGCATCGCTCAGCAATCTGAGGCGCGTGGCTTTATTGCGCTTTCCATCGAGGCGCCGGAAAGACACTCGCTACCCGCGTTGCTGATTCCCCATTTACGAACGGCACTGCTTAAGTTGGATCGTATCGCCGCAACCGGCGACCTAGCAAAGAAAGCGCTTCGCGCGCTAGGCGGGTTCGTCAACGCGATGAAAATCAAATATCAAGATATCGAATTCGGTGTTGAGTTGGGCAGCGAATCCGGTGTCGCCGATAGCGGCGATTTAGAACATGACTTAATCGAGCTATTCACGGAAATCGGACGCGCGGCGAAGGAAAAGAAAACAGCAATCGTTCTTTTCATCGATGAACTGCAATATGTCGAAGAAGATCAATTCGCATCGCTCATAACGGCGCTTCATAAATGCTCGCAATACTAACTGCCAGTCGCACTCATTGGCGCTGGTTTGCCGCAGCTTGTCGGGCGCGCTGGGCGGGCGAAGTCTTATGCCGAACGGCTATTCGAATATTCCGAGATCGGCCCGCTTTCCGACGCAGAAGCAAAAAAGGCATTGGATGCGCCTGCGGAAAAGGAAAACGTCAGGTTCGATGAAGAAGCCCTACAAGAAATTCTCAAGCAAACTCAGGCGTATCCGTATTTCTTGCAAGAATGGAGAAAACACAGTTGGGCCTGCGCTGATGGGTCGCCCATTACCAGTGACGATGCGAAGAACGCAACGGAGCTGGCGATTTCCGATCTTGTCGCGAGCTTCTTCCGAGTACGTTTCGATCGCTTAACGCCTGCTGAGAAGAAATACTTACGAGCCATGGCCGAACTCGGGCCAGGGCCGCATAAATCGGGTGACATCGCGCAATTGATGGGGAAAAAAGTTCAATCAGTCGCGCCGATTCGCGCAACCCTTATTGGCAAAGGAATGATTTACAGCGTATCTCACG
>JBKJHT010000198.1:0-10464 GCA_046598945.1 Burkholderiales bacterium
GACCTACTACACGCTAAACGCACAAAACGCCGGGGCGCCAAAATCCATCGGCGCAGCCGGGGCCGACCACATCAAAAATGTCTCCGCCTGGCATTCAAACGCCGCGGAAAACAAAGCGGAAAAATTCGCCAACGATTACCGCAAGAAGTATAAAGACGATTTTTATTACGCGACTTCCAAAACCGCATTGGAAATGCTCGCCAAAGCGATCAACGATTCAAAATCCACCGAGCCGCTGAAAGTGGCGAGGACATTGGAAGGCATGAAATATCAAGGTGACACGGGCGAGGTGTGGATGCGTGCCGACGATCATCAGTTAATGCAGCCGATTTATATTTCCACGTTCACCAAAGCGGGCGGCAAGGACGTGAAATACGATTTAGAGGAAACCGGTTTCGGCTGGAAAACCGATTTTCGCGTTGAAGCGAAGGATACGGTGATGCCGACAACTTGCGCGATGGTGCGGCCGTAACAAGGATGGAGTCTGGCAAAACACATAGATAAGGGATAGTCCTGAACTCGGGCCGTCGCGCCTGCAGCCACTTAACTGATTGTAGCCGTGGCCCTAGGCCACCCGGATATTCCCGCGAAAGCGGCTAATCCGTGTTGAACTATATAAGCCCAATGGACTCCGCTTTCGCGGGTATGACACGAGTTGAGACCACCTTGGATTCATGCGCAATGATTCGGCAAAGCATCATTCCGGCGTTGGTTTTTCGATCGGTGGCAGCGGCGGAGCTTCTGGTGTTTCCACTGCCGTGTTCGCTTGTTTCAACAACTTTTTTTCTTCTTTCTTCTGCTTCTTAGCAAGTTCTTTCTGGCGCTTTGCAAACGCGTAGTTGGGTGTCGCCATTGATGCTCCATTCTGCCTGGGCTCGAAATGAGCCGCTCTATCTTTGGTATTTTACCTTGGATTCGCCTCGCGGACGACCTAGATAGTTTTCGCCGGTTTGTCGCCGCGCAACTTTATTCGACTAATTTTCGCCAAGCAAACAACAATTCCAACGCCGCTTTTGGCGTCAGCTCTTCCGGATCGATATTTTCTAACGCCTCAATCACGGGATGCAGTGTCGGTTCGGGGACAGTCACGACCGCTGGGCCAGCAAACAAATCCCCCTGCCCGCCGCGTATCACGGCACGGTCTTCCAGTTGTTTCAATTTTTGTCGCGCGCTGCGAATAACGCTCGCCGGAACCCCCGCCAACTGCGCCACTTGCACACCGTAACTCTGGCTTGCCGGGCCGTCTTTTACGCTGTGCAAAAACACAATCTGGCTTTGATGTTCTACCACTTCCAGATGGACATTGGCGATTTGTTTATGCTCCTGGCCGAGGCGGGTGAGTTCGAAATAGTGGGTGGCGAATAGAGTCAGCGATTGGTTTTTTTCGGTGAGTTGTTTGGCGATGGCCCACGCGAGGGCAAGGCCGTCGAAGGTCGACGTGCCGCGGCCGATTTCGTCCAGCAGCACCAAGCTATTCGGTGTCGCATTGTGCAAAATATTCGCCGCCTCGGTCATCTCGACCATGAAAGTCGAGCGACCACCGGCGAGATCATCCGCCGAACCGATGCGCGTGAAAATCCGATCGATCGCGCCGATGCGCGCACTGTCCGCCGGGACGAAACTGCCGCAATAGGCAAGCAGCACGATCAACGCCGTCTGGCGCATGTAAGTGGATTTACCGCCCATGTTCGGGCCGGTGATTAGCAACATCTGCCGCGCGGCTGATAGCGCGGTGTCATTGTCGATGAAGTGATCGATGGTTTTCTCAACAACGGGATGGCGGCCCGCCTGAATATCGATGCTGCGCTCGTCGGTGAGTTGCGGCGCGACATAGTTCAGCGCGACGGCGCGTTCGGCCAACGCACACAGCACATCAATTTCGGCGATGGCGCCCGCAGCGCTTTGCAGGGCGCCGATGTGCGGCAGCAGTTGTTGCAGCAATACTTCGTACAATAACTTTTCGCGCGCCAGGGCGCGGTCGTTCGCCGACAACGCTTTGTCTTCGAACGCTTTCAGTTCCGGTGTAATGTAGCGCTCGACGTTTTTCAGCGTTTGGCGGCGGCGATAATCGTCCGGCACTTTGTCGGCATTGGCTTGGCTGACTTCAATGTAAAAACCATGAACGCGGTTGTATTCGACTTTGAGATTGACGATGCCGGTGCGCGCGCGTTCGCGGGTTTCCAGGGCGAGCAAAAATTGTCCGCTATCGGTTTGGATCGCGCGCAGTTCATCGAGTGCCGGATCGTAGCCATCGCGGATCACGCCGCCTTCGCGGATAACGGACGCCGGTTCGTCCTGCAGCGCGCGGCGTAACAACGCTTCGATATTCGGATCGATGCGCAATGCGGCGCTGAGTGCGGCGATACGCGGACTTTCGACCATCGCCAGAAGCCGCGCCAGTATTGGCTCTGCGGCCAGGCTATCGCGCAAGCCGGAGAGGTCGCGGGGCCTGGCGTTGCCGAGCGCGATGCGCGCGGTGATGCGCTCGATGTCGACGATTTGTTTCAACGTCTCACGCAAATCGTCGTAAAGATGGCGGCTCGGTTCGCCGATCAGCACGCGAATCGCGTCGTGACGCAGACGCAGCGTATTCACCTCGCGCAGCGGATGATGCAACCAATGGCGCAGGCGGCGGCCGCCCATGCTGGTGCGAGTGGTATCGAGCAGCGACAACAGGGTCGGCTCCGGCTCGCCGCGCAAGGTTTCGCTGATCTCGAGATTGCGGCGCGTCGCCGCATCCAAAATGACGAACTCGCTTTCGCTTTCGAGAACCAATCCTTGCACGTGGGGCAATGCCACTCGTTGCGTGTGTTTAACGTAACCGAGTAGCGCGCCGGCTGCGGCGACGGCGGCGGTTGATTCTTCACAGCCAAATCCGGCGAGATCGCGCGTTTGAAATTGCCGCGTCAGCGCTTTGTAAGCACTGTCGAAATCGAATTGCCAATCGGCGAGGCGCTTAACGGCGATTTTGTTGTTGGCGGGAATCAATTGTTCATGACCTTCGCCGATCACGATTTCGGCCGGTTTGATGCGCTCCAACTCCGATTGCAATTGCGCAACGGCACATTCGCGCAAGCGGAACTCGCCGTTGGCGAGATTCAACCACGCCAAGCCGATGGTTTTTTCGTGCAGTGAAATCGCCAACAACACGCTGTCATTGCGATCATCAAGCAAGGCCGCATCGGTCAATGTCCCCGGCGTGATGATGCGCATCACTTTGCGCTCGACTGGGCCTTTGCTCGTCGCGGGATCGCCGACTTGCTCGCAGATCGCCACGGATTCACCGAGCTTCACCAACTTCGCCAGATAATTTTCCGCGGCGTGATACGGCACGCCCGCCATCTTAATCGGCGTGCCCGCCGAGGCGCCGCGCTGGGTGAGGGTGATGTCGAGCAACTTCGCCGCGCGCTCGGCGTCGCCGTAAAACAACTCGTAAAAATCCCCCATGCGATAAAACAGCAGCATGTCCGGATGCTCGGCTTTGATCGCCAAATATTGCTGCATCATGGGGGTGTGGCCGGAGGCGTTCATTTTGAATCGTGGATTTTCTTCATGTCGGATTTTAAACGCAGTTGTGCTGACGCGTGAAATTCTTAGCCTTGCCAGGAACCGCTCCCCGCCTGCCTGCTGGCGATGCATTGCCTGCGAGGCAATATCCATGCGGTTCGCGGCGGATCGCGAGTATGATGACAATCATTTTGCCGGGAGCCAATGTGCCTTCGTTGCTGAGAATTATTGCTTGGCTTGTAACTCTGTTTGCGGCGCTCGCCCACGCGCAAGATGTAAACGTAACGGCACCGCAGTTGTTGCTCGCCCACGTCGCGAGCGATGACATCGATCCCGCGCCCTATCTCATCAGTGAAAAACTCGATGGCGTGCGCGCCTACTGGGACGGCAAGACATTGCGATTTCGCAGCGGAAACATCGTGAATGCACCCGCTTGGTTTGTCGCGAAGCTGCCACAGCAAGCCGTCGATGGCGAGCTGTGGATGGGACGCGGGCGCTTTGAAGAATTATCTGGCGTGGTTCGCACGGAGCAACCGGACGACGTCGCGTGGCGCCAAATCAAGTATATGATTTTTGAATTGCCCGATGCGCCCGGTACGTTTGTACAGCGCTATCAAAACATCCGCGAGCTTGTGCGTCGGGTTAACTGGCCGCAACTGCAAGTAGTAGAACATTTCAGCCTCGCCGATCACGCCGGGTTACAGCGCAAGCTCAAGCAAATCGTTCGCGATGGCGGCGAGGGACTGATGCTGCATCGCGCCGATGCACTTTATGTCACCGGTCGAAGCAAGGCTTTGCTCAAATTAAAACCGTTGCTCGACACCGAGGCCAAAGTGATCGGGCACATTGCCGGAAAAGGAAAATTCGAAGGCATGCTCGGTTCGCTCGAAGTCGAAGCACCGGACGGAAAACGCTTTCGTATCGGCGCCGGTTTCATCGACGCCGTGCGAAAAAATCCACCGCCAATTGGCGCGACGGTAACGTACCAATATCGCGGACTGACGAAAAATGGCTTACCGCGATTCGCCAGTTTTTTGCGTGTGCGGCGAGAATTTTAGTGGGCCACGTTGCAACGCTGAATCTCGGCAGTCACGTGAACGATCTCATCGTGTTGTGCAAGTTGCTCGCGAATGCGTTGCGGCGCCAGCGTCGCGTCATGGGTCACGACGCTGACGGCGCACGCGTACGCGCGCTTGCCGACGCGCCACACGTGCAAGTCGGTGACGCGCGTATCGCCCGTTTCAATGGCTGCACGAACTTCATCGACCACGGGATGATCCATTTCGCGATCGAGTAAGATTTTTCCGCTATCGAGGAGGAGTTGCCTGGCCCAGATGGCGACTAACACGGCGCCGACAATTCCCATCACCGGATCGAGCCACGACCAGCCGAAATACAAGCCACCCGCCAGCGCAACGATGGCGAGAACCGATGTCGCCGCATCCGCCACCACGTGAATGTAAGCGGATTTGAGATTCAGATCATGATGGTGATCGTGATGATCGTCGTCCGCGTGACTGTGTCCGTGGTCACCCGCCCGGCTCAGAATCAGCGCGCACACGATGTTCACGGCGAGCCCGAGAATCGCAACAATGATGGCTTCACGATAGTGGATCGGTTGTGGCGACAACAGCCGCTCGAGCGAGCCGAAGACCATCAAAGCGGCGATGCCTAACAGAAAAATCGCGCTGGCGAAGCCGCCTAAAATTTCGATTTTCCAGGTGCCGAAAGCGAAGCGCGGATCCGTCGCATAACGGCGCGCAGCCGTATAGGCAAAGGCGCTCAGCCCAATCGCCACGGCGTGGGAACTCATGTGCCAGCCGTCGGCAAGCAAGGCCATGGAGTTGAACCACCAGCCGGAAACAATCTCCACCACCATCGTCGCGGCGGTGATCCACATCACCCAGCGCGTGCCACGCTCGGCGCGGGGATTGCCGGCGTCGAAGGCGTGGTCGTGGGACCAATCGGGTAGGTGGTCAGGGTGCATGAATGCGTTTCGCCGTGCGATCGCGAATTGGTCGGAAACCTAAACGCTTAAATGTGGCCCAGTATATTGGCAAAGCCTGCGATCGCGAAGGCCGCCGCGACAATGCGCTCGCCGCCACTTTCGCGGTTGTGTAACTTTTTACTCGTCGCAGGCGCATCGGCTTATACTGAAAGAGTGCCGCGCGTTTGCCGGCGCCATTCAGGAGCAAAATCATGGGCAAAGTTAGACAAAGCAACAAGGAAACCAAGAAACAACCGGCAATGACGCCGAAGGAAAAGAAGGTCGCGAAACAAACCAAGAAACAAGGCCAGGATGTGATGCATCCGCTGGTTACGCGCTAGGATTCCAACATCGCCTTGTGACGCTGGCGCGCCGCTTCTTCTTTGACCACGTCGTCAATTTCGCGAATGACGCCGTCGACATCGGGGGGCAGTTCGACGCGCTCAAAGCGGCCCGTCAGCACCACGTCCGGGTGCAAGGCGCCGTTTTCATACAGCGACCAGATTTCCTTGCCGTAGCGTGTGATGAGCAGTTCCGGGGCGAAGCGGCCGAAATAACCGGTGAGGTTGGCGACGTCGCGCTCTAGCATCGCTTCGGCGCTGTTGTTGCCGGCAGCATCGACCGCCTGCGGCAGATCGATAATGACCGGCCCGTCGCGGCCGACCAACACGTTATATTCCGACAGGTCGCCGTGAACGACGCCGGCGCACAGCATGCGCACCACTTGCTGCATCAAAAATTGATGATATTCACGCGCTTGCTCCGGCGCCAGTTCCAGATCGTTCAACCGAGGCGCCGCCTGGCCATTCTCGTCGGCCACCATCTCCATCAACAACACGCCATCGAGAAAGTTGTACGGCCGCGGCACCCGCACCCCCGCGTTCGCAAGACGCCGCAGCGCATCCGCCTCAGAATTTTGCCACGCGCCCTCCTGCTCCTTACGCCCGTAGCGCGAGCCCTTATCCATTGCGCGCGCGCGGCGGCTGTTCTTCACCTTGCGGCCTTCGGTGTACTTAGCCGCCTGGCGGAAGCTACGCTCGGTGGTGAGCTTGTAAACCTTTGCGCAGCGAATCTCGTCGCCGCAGCGGACGACGTAAACCATCGCTTCCTTACCGCTCATGAGCTGAATGATGACCTCGTCGACCAGTCCTTCGTCGACGAGAGGTTCAATGCGTTTGGGGATTTTCAGGGGCGCCTTGTGCGCGGCTGGTGCGCGAAATAAAAGTGGGCAAGGTTTTCAGGCTTTGTGGCCGAAATGGACGGGGTTGCTGGTGCTGACGAGAGGAGTCGAACCTCCGACCTACTGATTACGAATCAGTTGCTCTACCAACTGAGCTACGTCAGCAACGGGTTGAATTATAGAGTTTTACGCTTGGCGCGGCAAATCAAATGGTTCGCGAGCTTTGCGAGGCATGGCCGCAAGCCGCGTGGATACTGGCTTCCAGGGCATGCCATGCCACGAGGCAAGCTGGGATTGGCTGCTGGCGTGCCTTATGCAAACAATGTCTGCAACGCCACGCCGGGATCGTCGGCGCGCATGAATGCTTCGCCCACTAAAAATGTATTCACCTGATGTTCGCGCATTAATGCCACATCGGCCTTCGCCAAAATTCCGCTCTCGGTAATGATATGGCGTTCCTTCGGGATGTCGCGCATGAGTTCTAGCGTGGTGTTCAGATCGGTGGCGAAGGTGCGCAGGTTGCGATTGTTGATGCCGACCAAGGGTGTCTTGAGTTGCAGCGCGAAATCTAATTCAGCGCGGTCGTGGACTTCCACCAACACCGCCATGCCGAGTGCCTGGGCGATGGCTTCCAATGCTTGCATTTTCGGCAACGGCAACGCGGCGACGATGAGCAATATACAGTCGGCGCCCATGGCGCGCGCTTCGTAGACTTGGTATTCGTCGACCATGAAGTCTTTACGCAACACCGGCAAGTTGCAAGCGGCTCGCGCTTGAACGAGATACTCGGGCGCGCCTTGAAAAAATTGCCGGTCGGTCAATACCGAGAGACAGGCAGCGCCGTGTTCCGCATAACTTTTGGCGATGTCGGCGGGAACGAAATCGTCACGCAACACGCCTTTGCTCGGGCTGGCTTTTTTCACCTCGGCGATGACGGCGGCGCTCCCCTGCGCGACTTTGCTGCGTAACGCGGCGGCAAAATCGCGCGGCGCGGGCATGGCTTCGGCGTCGCGGCGAATCGCGGCCAAGGACTTTTCTTTTTGCGCGGCGGCGATTTCTTCGCCTTTTACCGCTAAGATTTTTTGTAGGATGTCGGACATTACGTTTCCCAAAATGCGTCATGACGCCTATCTGTCATTCCCGCTTTCGCGGGAATGACAGTGGCTACATTAGGCGGCATCTGAAAAATAGAGATCAACTGTTTTTGAAAGACTGGCTAATCGCGGCAAGCTGATCGAGTTTTTGTTTCGCCGCGCCGGACTCGAGCACTTCGAATGCTCGGCCGATGCCATGTTTCAGCGTCGCCGAATGGCCGGAAACGTAAATCGCCGCACCGGCATTCAGCGCCACGATGTCGCGCGCCGGGCCCGCTTGATTGTCGAGAACGGCCAACAGAATCGCTTTCGATTCCGCTGCGTCGCTCGCGCGAAGCGCTTGCGTCGGCACCGATTTGATGCCGAACATCGCCGGCTCGATTTGGTATTCCTCAATGTGATTGTTTTTCAGTTCCGCGATCATTGTTGGGCCGCTCAGCGCGATTTCATCCAGACCATCGAGGCCGTGAACGATCATCACGTGGTGGCTGCCGAGTTGCTTCAACACGCGCGCCTGAATGCCGACCAGATCGGGATGAAACACGCCCATCACTTGATTCGGCGCGGTAGCGGGATTGATCAGCGGCCCGAGAATATTGAATATCGTGCGCACGCCCATTTCTTTGCGGATCGGCGCGGCGTGTTTCATGGCGCTGTGAAAGCTCGGCGCGAACATGAAGCCGATGCCGACTTGATCGATGCAGCGCGCCACTTGCTCCGGCGTGAGCATGATGTTGATGCCGAGCGCTTCGAGCACGTCGGCGCTGCCGCTGGACGACGATACCGAGCGGCCGCCGTGTTTCGCGACCTTCGCGCCGGCCGCCGCCGTAACGAACGCCGCAGTTGTGGAAATATTGAACGTGTGCTGGCGATCGCCACCGGTGCCGCAGGTGTCGACCAAATAGTTGCGATCCTTCGGCTCGACCTTGGTCGAGAGTTCGCGTAACACCTGCGCCGACGCGGCGATTTCGCCGATGGTTTCGCCCTTGACGCGCAAGCCCATTAAAATCGCGGAGGTCTGCACCGGCGATACTTCGCCGCGCATGATCTGCCCCATGATCGCGAGCATCTCATCGTAGAAAAGTTCATTGCCTTCGATCAGGCGATTGAGCGCCTCTTGCACGGTGATCGTCATGGCGCCTCGCGAATTTCAAAATCGTGGCTGATGGTGGCGGTTTTCGCCAGCATGATAGACGCAGAACAATATTTTTCCGCGGAGAGGTTGATCGCGCGTTCCACTTGCGTCGGATTCAGATTTTTACCGGTGACGATGAAGTGAAAATGAATCTTGGTAAACACTTTCGGATCCGTGGCAGCGCGCTCGGCGTCCATTTCGACGACACAGTCGGTAACGTTTTGCCGCGCTTTCTTGAGGATGAAAATCACATCGAATGTGGTGCAGCCGCCGGCGCCGATCAACACGGTTTCCATCGGCCGCATGCCGAGATTGCGGCCACCGGCTTCCGCCGCGCCGTCCATCAAAAACGCGTGACCGCTCTCGGATTCCCCGAGAAACGAAACACCCTCCACCCACTTAATCCGTGCTTTCATGACTTTCCAATCGCTCAATCGAACCGGGATTATAACAATCGCCGAGACGACGCGATAAAACCAAGCGCGTGCATGCCTTAAATGTGCCCGCGCCAGGCACCTCACGGAGCTTGGCTCATGGCGATGCATGCCCGCGAAGCCGCGCGGCTATTGCCTCATGGCGCGAGCGATTATTCCATGGCGCTTACGTGAAACCGTCGGCCTGTGCCTGTTTGCCGAGGAATCGATATTCGGCTGGCGCACGCGACCATGAAAAAATTCTGTCGACGGCGACCTGACTTTGTTTCGCCAGGTAGTGTCGGCACGGTTAAAGCAACGGGACGATGAACTCCTATTGCGCGGCTCGTCAAAGCGCGCGACGGTGATGTCGAATGCTGACGCGGCGTGTGGCATCGTAGAATAAAGCCGACTGTGATTCATTTTCCGAATATTGAAGGTTATTTCCCGCTATTACCGCCCAACTTCTTTGATTGACGCTTGAGTTTCAGGTGTCACTTCCTTGACCGGTCAAGCCCTTTGACTGCAGTTTTCCGCCAGGCTTGGCTGTATACAACGCAATCCCGATCGTTCATGTTTCCTGAGTACTAGACAAGATCACTGCAATTAGTCACACTTCGCGACATGAAGAAGGTTTTGGTGCTGCACGGCCCGAATTTGAATCTGCTTGGAACCCGCGAACCGGAGGTTTATGGGCGCGAAACCTTGGACGACGTAAACTTGCGTTTACGTCAACAGGCGCGGCAGGCGGGAGTGGAATTCGACGTATTTCAAAGCAATTGGGAAGGTGCGTTAGTGGATCGAATCCAAGCGGCCCGCACCGACGGTACCGGTTTTGTAATTATCAATCCCGGTGCGTTCACCCATACCAGTGTGGCAATTCGCGACGCGTTCGCGGGCGTTGCCATCCCATTCATCGAAATTCATATTTCAAATGTTTATGCGCGCGAAGCATTTCGCCACCATTCTTATCTCTCGCCGCTAGCCGCTGGCGTGATCGCGGGATTGGGTACCAAGGGTTATGAATTAGCCCTTGATTACGCGCTGAAACATATATAAGGAGTTGCCATGGACTTGCGCAAGCTCAAGGCTTTAATTGAATTGGTGCAGTCATCCGGCATTTCGGAATTGGAAATTACCGAAGGCGA
>JBKJHT010000066.1:0-7356 GCA_046598945.1 Burkholderiales bacterium
CGCATAGCTTTGCGACCTTGATCGCTGAACTCGCCACCATCGTGCGCAATACCTGCCGCACACCACAGGCCGCAGAAAACGCACCTGTCTTTGACGTCGTCACGAGCCCCAACTCGAAGCAAAAGCGTGCAATCGAACTCCTACAGCAGATCAAAGTGTAGACAGAAAACGGAAGGCAGCTTTCAAGTCAAGCACTTGAAAGAAAAAGAAAATTCGTACTTCGCTAGCAGAAACTTCAGACTAAATCGGCTTCATCCAGGGTCTGCTCCGTCGTGCCGTCGATGCCGGTGGCCGTCGCCCGCTTCACGTATTTGGCGACGACGCTTCTAGACAGATTCTGGGCGCGCGCGCTTTGTTCCAGCGATAACCCGCAGGCGTAGCGTAACCGTAATACTTCTTTGATCTTGCGCATGGTAATTCTCCGACTGGGCATCCTCGCTCCTCAAAATGGAGCGCAGGCTACCAAATATCTTCAATTACCTTCGCACACTCCCCTCAAAACAATTCGCCACGCTACATCGTGGCCTGCATCTCAAAAATCTTCTAAAAACCGGTCACGTAATTTCTGAAATCGCCGGTCACGATATTTTTGAAATGAGCGGTCACACCTCTGAAATCAACGGTCACGATCGCGTGAAATACGCAGATAGGTACGTCTGCAGTGCGTACCGCCCCCCGAAAACCAGGGAATGCAGCAAAAATAAGTTGCTAACGTGTCAATTTGTGCCCCGCGACCCGCGCAATACCGATGAAAATCCATACATTTAAAAATATGAAGTGGCGTGCTGTCAAAATCATGCGAAATTCAACGAACTGCTAGAGCCACGCTTCCCCTGGCGATATCGAATGTAGGTTGCATTCATGCACTAAGGACGAACGGTGCATGAATGCACCCTACAGATACCGTCGATAAAATCCGATTTCGGCGCAATGTGACGATTGTTTATGTTGAGCGTAATGCCGACGTTTAGTACAGAGGGGAAACGCCGGCCATTCTCGCGCGCAAGTACCACCGGATTTTCGCCGAATCGCGCGCCAATGCTGGTGCGGCTGTCACCGCGCCGCACCTCATAGACAAATGCCTCTCCCACGATCGTGTCGCTCAGGAACAGCACGGGCTAAGGCGCGCTCCAGCCGTGGTCAATTTTGTGGCGGCAACCGAGCTTGTTAAAGTCGCAGGGATTGAAGCGGCGCGCCGATCGCGCGGACGACTGAAAAGGCAATGTGAAATTCAACCCGCCTTTTCGATTAGTTTTGGCACGTAATCCAATGGGGAAGGGCAAGCGCACACTAGGTGACGGTCGCCATACACCCCGTCTAGGCGGCCAACGGGCGGCCAATATTTGTTGGCCTGTAGCGCGTTGACCGGGAACGCAGCTTGCGCGCGGGAATAGGGATGGAGCCACGGTTCGACCGCTAGAACCGCCGCGGTATGTGGGGCGTTTTTGAGCGGATTGTTAAGGGCATCCATGGCGCCGGTTTGGATGGCGCGAATCTCCTCGCGGATGTGAATCATGGCGTCACAAAAGCGATCCAGTTCCCCTTTTGATTCGCTTTCGGTCGGCTCGATCATCAGCGTGCCGGGGACGGGGAAGGACATGGTCGGCGCGTGAAAGCCAAAGTCGATCAGACGTTTCGCGAGATCTTCAACGGTGACGCCGGTGGCTTCTTTCAGCGGCCGCAAATCGATGATGCATTCATGGGCAACCATGCCATTGGTGTCGGTATACAACGTCGGAAAATGCGCTGCGAGGCGTTGCGCGATGTAGTTGGCATTAAGAATTGCGACGCATGAAGCTTGCAACAATCCCGCCGCACCCATGAGGGAAATATAAGCATAACTGATCGGTAGCACGCCGGCGCTTCCCCACGGGGTGGCCGACACCGGGCCGACTGGGCTGGGTGCCTCGCTGATGACCGCCAGCGCCGGCAAAAAAGGGGCTAAATGCTTTCGCACCGCAATAGGCCCGACGCCGGGGCCGCCACCACCGTGGGGGATGCAGAACGTCTTGTGTAGGTTTAGGTGACACACGTCACCGCCGAATTTTCCCGGCATGGCCAGGCCGACCAGCGCGTTCATGTTGGCGCCGTCGATATATACCTGACCACCGTGTTGGTGAATGACCGCGCAAATTTCTTCAATCGCCGCTTCGAATACGCCGTGGGTTGATGGGTAAGTGATCATCAGCGCGGCGAGATTCACGCTATGCCGTTCCGCTTTGGACTTGAGATCGGCGACATCGACGTTACCGTTCTCGTCGCAGGCAATGACTACGACATCGAGCCCCGCCATGTGCGCCGACGCCGGGTTCGTGCCATGGGCAGAGCTCGGGATAAGACAGATATTGCGCTGCGCTTCGCCGCGCTGGGCATGAAAGGCGCGGATAGCGAGCAAGCCGGCATATTCGCCCTGGGCGCCCGAATTGGGTTGCAACGACACGGCGTCAAAACCGGTAATTGCGCACAGCATCGTTTCCAACTCGCCTATGAGTTGTTGGTAACCCTGGGCCTGATCTCGGGGCGCGAACGGATGGATTGCACTGAAGGCCGCCCAAGTGATCGGCATCATCTCGGTAGTGGCGTTTAACTTCATGGTGCAGGATCCGAGCGGAATCATGGCGCGATCAAGCGCGAGGTCTTTGTCCGACAGCGATCGCATGTAGCGCAGCATTTCTGTCTCGGAACGATGGTTGTGGAAAACCGGATGCGCCAGGTATGGCGTGGTGCGGCGCAGGGCAGGGGGGATTTGATGCGTGATGCTCGGTTCGATTTCGGTCAGCTTGAAGTCGAGTGTTTCTTTCGCCGCGAATATTTTCCACAGCGCCTCGACGTCGGCTCGCGTCGTGGTTTCGTCCAGTGAAAGGCCTATCGTTGAGTCATCGACATGACGTAGATTTATTTTGTGCTTTAGCGCGGCGGCATGAATCGTTTCGGTACGTGTTCCAGTCGCAACGAAAATCGTATCGAAGAAGCCCTTAGTTTTAACCTCGCAATCCAGCCTGCGCAGACCCTCGGCGAGCACGGCGGTTAAACGGTGAATGCGTTCGGCGATAGTCTTCAGACCTGTCGGGCCATGGTACACGGCGTACATGCCGGCAACGACCGCGGGCAGCACCTGGGAGGTGCAGATGTTGCTGGTGGCTTTCTCGCGACGAATATGTTGCTCTCGGGTCTGAATGGCGAGGCGATAGGCCGGGTTGTCATGGCTATCGAGCGACACGCCCACCAATCGACCCGGCATGGCGCGCACAAATGCCAGCTTCGTGGCCATATAAGCGGCGTGGGGGCCGCCATAACCGAGTGGCATGCCAAAGCGTTGCGTGGTGCCTACCACGATGTCGGCATTGAACTCACCGGGCGGTGTGAGCAGCGTGAGGCTCAACAGATCCGCGGCGATGGTGACGAGAGCGCTGGCGTCATGCGCGGCCGCAACGGTATCGCGGTAGTCGTAAATCTCGCCATTCGAGGCAGGATATTGCAGCAGAACGCCGAAGACCTGTCGCTCACCGAAACCACGGCGGTGGTCGCCGACGATGATTTTCACGTCCGCAGCGTTAGCGCGGGTGCGCACGACCGCAATGGTCTGTGGATGACAATCTTGCGATACAAAAAACACCCTGCTATCGCTCTCGGTCAAACGCAGACACATCGCCATCGCTTCGGCGGCGGCGGTCGCTTCGTCGAGCAGCGACGCGTTAGCGATTTCCATTCCCGTTAGGTCGGAGACCATGGTTTGAAAATTCAGCAACGCCTCCAATCGACCCTGGGAAATTTCCGGTTGGTAGGGCGTGTAAGCGGTATACCACGCAGGGTTTTCCAGAATGTTGCGTTGGATCACCGTTGGCGTATGGCAGTTGTAATAACCCATGCCGATCAGGGAGTTCATCACGGTGTTTCGCGCGGCGATGGACTTCAGGTCATGCAACACCTCGCGCTCGGTGCGGGGTCTTCCGAGCGCGAGAGGCGCGGGTATTCGAATTCCCGCCGGTACGACCTTGTCCGCCAATTGATCCATTGATTGCAGCCCAAGCGCCGCGAGCATCGCGCCCTGGTCCGCGGCGCTTGTGCCGATATGTCGACGAATGAAGTCATCGCTTTGTTCGAGATCATCGAGGGAGCGGCGGGAATCGGTCATACGTGTGCCTCGCAATGTATCGGATTATTTTTTTATCAACGCGCCATAAGCGACTTCATCAAGAAGACCGTCCAACTCGCTGGCATTGGCAATCTTGATCTTGAAAAACCAACCTTCACCCTCGGGATCTGAATTTACTTTCCCCGGTTCGTCGGCTAGCGCCGAATTGACTTCGGTTATCGTGCCGGTGACCGGCGCTTTTAAATCCGCTGCGGCTTTGACGGACTCAACTACTGCGGCTTCCTTACCCTGGGAGAAACGTTTGCCGACCTCGGGTAGTTCTATGTAAACTAAATCACCTAGTTCCTCTTGGGCGAAGTCGGTGATTCCAACTACTCCTGTGTCGCCCTCGACGCGAATCCATTCATGGTCTTGGGTGAATTTGATTATTGTCATTCGCTGGCCTCCGGAATTTAATTGCGAAAATATCGATGTTGCACAAATGGAAGTTTAACGATTTGGCACGGGATCGATTTGCCGCGAACCATGGCATGAAGTCTCGCGCCAAGGGTAGCCCAGGCCGTCTCGACATAGGCCATGGCGATGGGCCCGCCGACACTCGCACCGAAGCCACCGCTGGTGATTTTACCGACTACTATTTGAGCTTTATTGAGCAAAACCGTTCCCTCCCGCAGTGGCAGTTGGCCTTGCGGAAGGATGCCGACGCGACGACGCGACGCGCCATTTTCCATTTGTC
This sequence comes from Burkholderiales bacterium, assembly GCA_046598945.1. Classification (GTDB taxonomy): domain Bacteria; phylum Pseudomonadota; class Gammaproteobacteria; order Burkholderiales; family JALYOK01; genus JALYOK01. The sequence goes on from JBKJHT010000066.1 coordinate 4,833, forward strand.
CGCGTATGACGGCGGCGCCGGGAAAGCCATCGTGCCGTGATTTCGTTAACGCCCACGTCAAACTTGCTTCCACCGGCGTGGTGCTGAGGTCGATGTCGTGGCCATAGAGGCATAACCCGGCCTCCAGCCGCAACGAATCGCGCGCGCCCAGTCCAATCGGCGCCACTTCTGGCTGTGCCAGCAGCGCGCGCGCTAACGTTTCGGCATGGCTATTCGGTACCGATATCTCAAAGCCGTCTTCGCCGGTGTAGCCGGATCGGGATACGCGGCATTGGACGCCGACCATTTCCGTGGATACGGTGGTCATGAAATTCAGGCGCGTTGCCGCCGGTGCGAGGCGCGCCATGACCTTGGCCGCCTCCGGTCCCTGTAACGCCAATAATGCGAGATCGGTTCGTTGTTCCGCCGTGCAAGCTGGGAGCAGGTGCTGGCGCAAATAGGCAAAATCCTCGTCTTTACGTGACGCGTTGACGACCAGACAAAAGTGCTCTGCCGTGCGAGTAATCAGCAGATCGTCGAGAATGCCGCCGACCTCGTTGGTTAACAACGCATAGCGTTGCCGATCGAGTTGAAGATTACAGATATCCATCGGCATCAGCGATTCCAAGGCGCGAGCGGCAGCGTTCCCCGTGACATGTATTTGTCCCATGTGCGACACGTCGAACAGGCCGGCACGGGTTCGCGTTTGAATATGCTCCTTGAGAATGCCGGACGGATAATTGACCGGCATTGCATAGCCTGCGAACGGAACCATCTTGGCGCCCCATTCCAGATGCAGTCCATAGAGCGGCGTATGGGCCAGCGTGGCGTTGCCCGATGAATCACTGTTACTCATGCGGTGTCCTGTTGAAACACGGTTAGCGATTGGACGGGAATTTCGACACCGTCAATTCTAGCCGAAAGAAAACCAAGTTTCGTAAGTTTGACTCAGGTCAATAAGCCATTCTCGGCATCGTACTATCGTTCCGTGGTATCGCGAACTCAAAAACTGGAGCTAAACATGTATAAACGCATACTCGTGCCGACCGATGGTTCTGACCTTTCGTTTGAGGCAATCCAAGCCGCAACGCGGCTCGCTAAGTCGCTAGGGGCGGAGATAGTGGCGATCAATGTCATGCCGAAACTTAACCAATTCGTGTTTCCCGACTATGGCGCCTATGAGATACTTTCCGAAGAAGCGTTCGAGAAAGAGACCGCCGCCGAAGCCCGCGGTATTCTCGCGGTTGCAGAGGAAGAGGCGGCGACATTGAATGTTGCCTGCCGCGCCGTCACCAAACGCGACGCGGACATCTTTCGCGCCATCATCGACGCTGCAAACGAATACCAGTGCGATCTCATCTTGATGGCATCCCACGGTCGCCGCGGTGTTACCGGCCTGTTGCTCGGAAGCGAAACAACCAAGGTGCTGACGCACTGTCGCATCCCGGTGTTGGTTTACCGTTGACGTGCCGCAACGTGCGGGTGTCGCGTCCTAGCCCCAGCACCGATCACTTAAGACCCGTTCGCCCTGAGCTTGTCGAAGGGACTGGCTATGCGGCGAGGCTTCGACAAGCTCAGCCAGAACGGATTAAAACAACTAAGTGAATAGTATTGATCCTAGCCCATAGGGTTTCGTTTGGAATGCAGTTTTCGATCCGCTTTCGATCCGCCCATCAGCACTGCAATCCTGTGCACGGATATCGATAGTAACGGGAGTTCAAATAGGCGCTGACGTCTTCAATATCTTCGGGATCCCACAACCCGCCCAGTGTCCTGTTCCATCGAGCGACCCAACTGCGAATATCCTCGTAGTTTTTTGCGACGCGATTGTTGCGCCCGTGAACGCTGACATCGTGACATTCAATACAACGTATTTCATACAGTGCTTGCCCGCGATTGGGGTCATTGGCATTAGCTGAGGCCACGGAAAGCCACAGAACGGACGCAAGTGCGAGGGAGGTAGGTATGCTCATAGCGTTACTCGGTTAGGAAGGCTGCAAAACTAATAGCGGTAGTACTTCTGATTTAAGTACAAAACGACGTCCTCGAGATCTCGCTGTGTCCACGGCGACCCCGGCGAGATAGAGTCCCACAGCTTTGCCATAGAGCGGACGCCATCCAATGACTGCGCCTTGGGTGGCCCCTTACCGTAGGGGGCGTCCTTATGACATTCAAGACAACGCCCTTCATACAGTTCTCGGCCTAGCACTAAGTCTTGCGCCCAAACCCCATTCGCGCCTAGTGAAGCCCAAAGAACTGCGATAGAAGCTAGAATTTTCTGGGTCATCTTGAACACCGTCGTCAATCAAAGTGATGGAGCAAGGCTATCCGCAACGCGGTCTGTCTGTTTGATCTGCATCAAACTTAATATGAAGAGCAAACCGCTGCGGTGAGCGAGGCCCGATTTTCAGGACGGGCAACTTGATGTTACTTTATCAACTTGCTAGGAGTTTCCATGAAACGTATTCCCCGCCGTATTTTTCAAGAAGAATTTAAACGTGAAGCAATCAAGCTGGTTAACGAGCAAGGGCTGACGATTGCGGAG
>JBKJHT010000064.1:0-8501 GCA_046598945.1 Burkholderiales bacterium
CCTTGATTACGCGCTGAAACATATATAAGGAGTTGCCATGGACTTGCGCAAGCTCAAGGCTTTAATTGAATTGGTGCAGTCATCCGGCATTTCGGAATTGGAAATTACCGAAGGCGAGGAACGGGTTCGGATTAGTCGTACCGGCGTGCCCTTCGCCGCGCCCGGCGTGATGATGCAAGCCGTACCGCAACAACAAATGACGGCGGTTTCTGCGGTCGCCGCGCCGGTTGAGGCGGTAGAAGAAGGCCATATTGTGAAATCCCCCATGGTGGGAACGTTTTATCGCTCGCCCTCGCCGGGATCGCCGTCGTTTATCGAGGTCGGCCAAACGGTGAGCGAAGGGCAAACGCTATGCATTATCGAAGCGATGAAGCTGTTGAACGAGATCGAATCGGACGCCGCCGGCGTGGTGAAGAAAATATTGGTGGAAAGCGGCCAGCCGGTCGAATATGGCCAGCCGTTGTTTGTTGTTGGCTAAAAGCAGGATCTAGGAGCGAGGATTTTGGATTTAGCAAAAGCCCATCAATCCCCTATCCTCAATCCTAATTTCTACGCCAAACATGTTTGAAAAAATCCTAATCGCTAATCGCGGCGAAATCGCACTGCGAATCCAGCGCGCCTGCCGCGAGCTCGGCATCAAAACCGTTGCGGTTCATTCCGAAGCCGACGCCGACGCCAAATACGTGATGCTGGCCGATGAATCCGTCTGCATCGGACCGCCACCATCGAGTGCGAGTTATCTCAACGTTCCGGCTATCATCAGCGCGGCGGAAGTGACCGACGCCGAGGCGATTCATCCCGGCTACGGCTTTTTGTCGGAGAACGCCGATTTCGCCGAACGGGTGGAGAATTCTGGTTTTGTGTTTATCGGTCCGCGCGCCGATACGATCCGCTTGATGGGCGACAAAGTCAGCGCCAAAGATGCGATGAAAAAGGCCGGTGTTCCGGTGGTGCCGGGTTCCGAGGGGGCTTTACCGGACGATCCGAAGGAGTTAAAGCGCATCGCCGCTCAGGTGGGGTATCCCGTCATTATCAAAGCCTCGGGCGGCGGCGGTGGGCGTGGCATGCGCGTCGTCCATACCGAAGCGGCTCTTGTGAACGCGGTGCAAATGACCCGCACGGAAGCCCAAACGGCGTTCGGCAATCCAACGGTGTACATGGAAAAATTTTTGGAGAACCCGCGTCACATCGAGATTCAGGTCTTGGCGGATCAATTCAAAAACGCCGTCTATCTGGGGGATCGCGATTGCTCGATGCAGCGCCGTCACCAAAAAATCATTGAAGAAGCGCCTGCGCCGGGTATCAAAGAGCGCTTGCGAGATCGCATCGGGGTACGCTGCGCCGATGCCTGCAAGCGCATCGGCTATCGTGGGGCGGGAACGTTCGAGTTTTTGTATGAGAACGATGAGTTCTATTTTATCGAGATGAATACCCGTGTTCAGGTCGAGCATCCGGTGACGGAATTGATTACCGGCATCGACATTGTGCAGGAACAGATTCGCGTCGCTGCCGGAGAAAAGCTGCGCATCCGCCAACGCGATGTGGTCTATCGCGGCCATTCCATCGAGTGCCGAATTAACGCGGAAGACCCCTATACCTTTGTGCCGTCGCCGGGGCGGATCAATCAATATCACGTGCCGGGTGGGCCGGGCATTCGTGTCGATTCCCACATTTATCACAACTACGTCGTTCCGCCCTACTACGATTCTTTGATCGGGAAGGTTATCTCCCATGGCGATACGCGTGAGCAAGCGCTAGCTCGCATGCGCATTGCGCTATCCGAAATGATCATTGAGGGGATCAAGACCAACATTCCGTTGCATCAGGAATTGCTCATGGACAGCGCATTCATCAAGGGCGGCACCAACATTCACTACCTGGAAGAAAAGCTCGCGCTGCGCAAGGGCAAGAAGGGATAAAATCCCTGTTCCTGTCTTCACCGGTTATCCAATTTGAGTTGGCTTTCTGTCGCGATTCACTCTACTGCTGAGATTGCCGAACCGTTGAGCGACGTGTTGCTGGCGCAAGGCGCGCTGTCGGTGACCGTAACGGATGCGGCCGACGGCGCGTTTCAAGAACAACCGATTTTTGGCGAACCGGGCGAGTTTGCCGGTTACTGGAACGAATGTGTCGTTACGGCGTTGTTTGCGGCCGATGCCAACGTCTCCAGCGCGATCGAGAACGCCTGCGCCGCCCTTGAAATCCAAGCCATTACGGCTTATCAAACCACCACCGTCGACGAGCAGGACTGGGTGCGTTTGACGCAAAGCCAGTTCGAACCGATTGAAGTCTCCCCGCGATTGTGGATCGTCCCGACCTGGCACTTGATGCCGAATCCCGATGCGATCAATCTGCGACTCGATCCTGGCCGCGCCTTCGGCACCGGCAGCCATCCGACCACGCTGCTCTGCCTGCGTTGGCTGGATCGCCATATTCAAGGTGGCGAAATCGTGTTGGACTACGGCTGTGGTTCCGGCATTTTGGCGATCGCCGCGGCGAAGCTGGGCGCGGCACAGGTGATCGGGACGGACATCGATCCGATTGCCGTTGAAGTCGCGCGGCTCAACGCAACCGACAACAACGTCGTGGCGAATTTTCAGTTGCCCGATCAAGTTCCCAGTCTGCTGGCCGATGTCACCGTCGCGAACATTCTCGCCAATCCGCTGCAAATGCTGGCCGAGATCATCATCGCCAAAACCCGCCCTGGCGGTTGGATTGTGCTGTCGGGTATTCTGAAAAATCAGGCGATCGGCGTGATAAACCATTATCGCCACGCGGTCGAACTTCAGATCGACGGCGAAGAGTCTGATTGGGTGTGCCTGGCCGGGAAAAAAAGCACGTGAAAAAAGTCACCACGACTTGCCCGTCGTGCAACACCAGTTTTCGCGTCACGCCGCAGCAACTGGCTGCGCGCCACGGCCAAGTGCGTTGCGGCCATTGCAACACATTGTTCAATGGCCTGGAAACCTTGGCCATGGCCGAGCAGCCGGTGCAAGCCGTGCCGCCGGCAAGCCCATCACCTTCGCTGCCGGCTGACCCCATGGCAACGCCGGTTGAAAACCGGCTCAAAGCACGCCCCCCGCAACCGGCCCATAAGTCCGAGGCGCCGCTGCTTTACCATCCGGATTTCAAACCCGCCGTGAGCCGTAATCGCCCGCTGTGGCTGGCGGGTTCGATGCTCATGTCGCTGCTATTACTGCTACAAGCGGCGACCTATTTCCGCGATTCCTTGGCGCGGGATATGCCAACGTTAAAGCCATTTCTGACCATTTACTGCAACGTCGTCGGCTGCGACATTGCGTTACCGCGCAATGCCGACGCAATCACCATTGAATCGTCCGATTTAAAACAAATTCCCGACCGGCCGCAGGAAATTATGTTCACCACGCTGCTGCGTAACCGTGCGAACTATATCCAGGCCTATCCGTCAATTGAATTGACGTTGACCGATACCACTGACCAGCCCCTGGTGAAACGCATTTTCCATCCGGCTGACTACCTTGCGGATAAAACCCAAATCCAACGCGGCATCGCGTCGTTGCAAGAAGCAAATATACGCTTGCGCTTGGAATTGATAGACTTAAGCGCAGTCGGGTATCGGCTGTTCGTTTTCTACCCCTAGCATTTTTTGAGAGTCGGCGTTGTCCCAAATTCCAACTGAATTACTTTATTCCGCCAGCCATCAGTGGGCCGCGGTCGAGCCCGATGGCAGCGTCGCCGTCGGCATCACGGATTTCGCCCAAGAAGCGCTGGGCGATATCGTGTTCGTGGAATTTCCATCGCTTGGAACGGGCGTGGCCACTGATGAAGCCTGCGCCGTAGTTGAGTCGGTTAAGTCTGCCAGCGATGTATTCGCGCCGGTGTCCGGCAGCATCGCGGAAATTAATTCCGCGTTGCAAGCCGCGCCCGAGCAAATCAATCAAGCGCCGTACCAAGCATGGCTATTCAAGATCAAAATCGCCGACGCCAAACAGTTAAACTCGCTACTGAGCGCCGCGGCCTATCAAATCCTGACGGCGCAACAATCCGACTAATCGCGTCGCTTCAGGGAAGCGCTGAATAAGTTCGAGTTCTAAATGAGACAAGGCGCGAACAAAAAAGTACCGACGCAGCCTATGCATGATATGTAAGGCGATATTTTTTGTGAGCAACGCAGTATCATGACGAAACCGGACTTATTCAGAGCTTCCTCAGCTTAAAATTCCGCTTCCGAATCGAACTTACACAGGAGTCATCCATGGCAACCGTTACTCTACGAGGCAATCCCGTCAATGTCGGCGGAAACTTTCCCAAAGTCGGCGACAGCGCGCCGGATTTCAACTTGACTGCGGGCGACCTGAGCGATGTGTCCCTCGCCAGCTATGCCGGTAAGCGCAAAGTGCTGAACATCGTCCCCAGCCTGGATACGCCGACTTGCGCCCAATCCACCCGCGTGTTCAACGAGAAAGCCAGCGCCATGAGCAACACTGTGGTGCTGGTGATCGCCGCCGATCTGCCGTTTGCCATGAGCCGCTTTTGCGGCGCCGAGGGCTTAAAAGATGTCGTTACGCTATCGACCTTTCGCGGCAAAGATTTCCATACTAAATATGGGGTCGATATTGCCGATAGTCCGCTACGCGGCCTGACCGCCCGCGGCGTCGTGGTGCTCGACGAGAATAACAAAGTGAAACACGCGGAATTGGTGCCGGAGATCGCGCAAGAACCCAACTACGACGCGGCGCTCGCGGTTCTGTAATTCCGTTCGGCATGGACGAGAGTCCACACAAGGGTAAAACGGGGCTCGCGCGCATCTGGCGCGCCTTCGGCTATTCCGCTGAAGGTCTGGCTGCGGCGCTGAAGAACGAGGATGCGTTCCGTCAGGAACTCATCCTCGCGGCCATGCTGATTCCCATTGCCTGGTTCTGTCACGTGCCCGGTTACGCCAAGGCCGTGATGATCGCCAGTGTCATGTTGGTGTTGATCGTCGAGCTGCTCAACTCCGCGGTCGAAGCGGCGGTCGACCGCATCTCGCTGGAAAACCACCAGCTGGCGAAGCGCGCGAAAGACCTGGGCAGCGCCGCTGTATTTTTGTCGCTGCTCAACGTAGTGGTGATATGGTTCGTTGTACTGACATCGGCATAACGGACAAGGCGGGTTGATGGCGTTGCAAGGCCTATGCCGGGGCCCGCGTCCTGCCGGGGTGGCCCAGGGCCATTGCCCGGTGGCGCAATGTGCTCGGCGAGCCGCACCCTGGTTGGCTTCTGGCGATGGGTCTTGGTAGCTAACAAAGCTCGGTTACAATACCTGTCCAAACGAAAGATTCGAGTATGTTTAGAAAATTGAAACCCAACGCTTGGGTGCTGGCATTGTTCGCAACGATAGTCACGCCGGCGCTGGCCGATCAACTGCCGCTGTGGGAGGCGGGAGCAGGAATATCGGTAATCCAGTTTCCCGACTATCGTGGCTCCGACGAGCGCCAGTTTTATGTGTTGCCGATTCCGTATTTCGTTTACCGCGGTGATTTTCTCAAAGTCGATCGGAATAAGATTCGCGGCTTGTTCTTCGCTCGCGATTGGGCCGAACTCGATATGAGCATCAGCGGTTCCGTCCCAGTTAAAAGTTCCGAGAACGATGCGCGCCGCGGCATGAACGATCTCGATCCGACGTTGGAATTCGGCCCGACATTCAATATTCACCTGCATAAAAGCAAAGATGAAAACGTCGAACTTGATCTGCGGCTGCCGCTGCGCACGGTGTTCGCAACCGATCTAAGCTACGTGCGGCAAACCGGCTGGGTGTTCGAGCCGCGCCTGAATCTGGATCTGCGCAATACGCTGCTCGGCGCCGGTTGGAATGTCGGGATTGCCGGCGGGCCGATGTTCGCCACGCGAAAAAATCATCAGTATTTTTATGGTGTCGATGGCGCGTTCGCCACACCGCAGCGCGCGGCTTTTGATGCCAAAGGTGGCTACGCCGGGACGCAATTGCTCGCCGCCGTGAGTAAGCGTTACCCAAAGTTTTGGGTCGGCGGCTTCGCCTCGTGGACCCATCTCGGCGGCGCCGCTTATGAGGACAGCCCGCTGGTGAAAACCAAAAATAGTTTTGCGGCTGGCATTGCGATCTCCAGGATATTTAAGGAGTCTAAGGTTTTGGTCGAGGCGAAAGACTAGTCGAGACCTATGCAAAAACATGGAAACTAGCCTACCCAACGAGCGTAAGACCATGTCGCCCGGCTTGCTGAATTCAATCAAACGCCTGCTGATGCTGCCGATACAGTACGGGCAAATTTACGGCGCGTTTTTCCTCTTCGGCGCCGGGGGGATATTGTTTACCCTAATCAGCACCCTGCTCTATCCCATCATGCCGCGTAAGGCCGGCGCACGATTTGGACAAACCATGACGTATCGGCTGTTCCGCTTGTACCTTTGGCTGGTCACCAAACTCGGCACCTTCAAAGCGGACTTGACTGCGCTCGATGCACTGCGTGACGAGCCCGGTTTGATAATCGCCGCCAATCATCCCGGCTTGCTCGATGCGGTGTTGGTGATTTCCCGTTTACCACGCGTGGTATGCATCATGAAAGCGGAGATTTGGGACAATATTTTTCTCGGTGGCGGCGCCCGCCTGGCCGGGCATATTCGCAACGATACGCCGATGGACATGGTGCGCGCCGCCGCCGCCGAAGTGCGACGCGGCCAGCAATTGCTGGTGTTTCCGGAAGGCACGCGAACGCGAAAGAAACCGATTAATGCTTTCAAGGGTGGCTTCGCTCTGATCGCAAAACGCGCCGGCGCGCCAATCCAAACCGTGTTTATCGAAACCGACAATCCGTGTTTGAGCAAGGGGTGGCCCTTGTCGAAAAAACCGGCGATGCCCGTAACGTTTCACGTGCGTTTGGGCAAGCGCTTTGAAGTGCAAGGCGATGTGCCGGCCTTCGTTGCCAAACTCGAAGATTATTTTCGCAGCGAATTGCCGCCGGTAATATGAGCGTCCCCTCGCAAACGCATGTCGTCATTATTCCAAGCTACAACACCGGCGCGAAAGTATTGGAAACCGTGCGCGCGGCGCGCCGCCATTGGTCTCCCGTTTGGGTCGTGGTCGATGGCAGCACCGACGGCACGGCGGAACAACTCAATGCGTTAGAAAAAGAAGATTCCGGCATTCGTGTATTCGTATTACCGGAAAATCGCGGCAAGGGTGCCGCGGTGTTGCATGGTTTGCTCGAAGCCGCGAAAGAGCGTTTTACGCACGCCCTGACCATGGATGCGGATGGCCAGCACCCGGCGGAAAAAATATCGGATTTCATGGCAAAGTCCAGCGCCAACCTGGACGCGTTGATTTTGGGTTTGCCGCAATTCGACAGCAGCGCGCCGAGCTTGCGTGTACGCGGGCGTAAGGTCTCGAATTGGTGGGCGAACTTGGAAACGTGCTGGCAAGGCATCGGCGATTCGTTGTTTGGATTTCGCGTTTATCCGATCAAACCGTTGATCGAAATCATGGAGGCAAACTCATGGATGCGGCGCTTTGACTTTGATGTGGAAGCCGCTGTCCGCCTTGTTTGGCGCGGCGTGCAGCCGATCAACGTTCCCGCGCCAGTGAAATATTTCAATGCCGACGAAGGCGGCGTGTCGCACTTCAACTATGTGCGTGATAACCTGTTACTAACGTGGATGCACACGCGGTTATTTTGCGGTTTTGTTATGCGCTTGCCGTGGCTGTTGTGGCTCAGAGGAACAGCGTCAAGCCGCCTGCGCAAACAGCATTGATACCGCCTCGCGGCGGCCATCTTGATTCACAAACGTTAACACCTTGCTACCGTCCAGCGATGGATAGGCAGCAGTTGCCCGCGCGACAATCTCCTGCGCCAACACATCAAGCTGTGTGAGCATCTCATCCATCCGCTGTTTAAAGCCGGCATCGTCCAGTGCGTCGGTCAAGCCGCGATTCATTTCCGCGAACCAATCCAGACTCGCCTGATCGAGCATTTGCGCGGGGTTATGTTGTTTGCTCACTTCACTCCACTCGCGCAAAAATAACTGCATCGTGATATTGAGTTGCTGCACATTCGCCAGCGTTTTTTGCATACGCCCCATCGCCACCACATCGGTGAGTCGATTCTGAAAAAACAACTGGCACATCACGCCCCAGTAATAGGTGTAATCCCAAATCACTTTCACCGGCATCACCTCGGGATCGCCGAATAGTTTGTATTGCCCGGTGTAAAGTGGCAGCATGTTTTGATACAGCGAAAAATAAATTTGCTGATAAATATTCGCGTACATTTCCACCGGCCCGCCAGCGCGATCCTGCGCCACTAGCTCGGTGATGAAGGTGTTGGCGATGGCGATAAAATCACTGCCGGGCGAATAAAACGGATCGAGAAATACACCGGCTTCGCCGGTCAGCGCCCAGCGCTGCTTGCCGGAAAACACTTGCTTGCAACCGTAGGAAAAACGCTTGAAGTACGCGAAGTCCTGAAGCTTATCGCGCTTGTTATCGAGCGCATCAAACAAGCGCGGCTG
>JBKJHT010000108.1:0-35847 GCA_046598945.1 Burkholderiales bacterium
TCTGCCGTCATCGTTTCACCAAAAGCCCCGCCCACTACTTTACGGCTATACACATCAATGACCATGGCCAGAAATAAAAAGCCCGTCCAGGTCGGAATGTAAGTCATGTCCGCAACCCACAGCTGGTTAATGTCACTGGCGACAAAGGTTCGGTTGACTAAATCCGGGGCAGGCCGATTGCGTTGGTCGCGTTGCGTGGTGATGGTAAAAGCACGACGCCGACTGACGCCGCGCAGCTTCGCTTGGCGCATTAAACGGGCAATGCGTTTACGGCTGGCCACGACATCTTGATCTAAGAGTTCGGCACGGATACGTGGCATGCCGTAGGTTTCATCGCTGGCAACGAATATCTCACGAATTTCCTCGATCAATGTGTCGTTGGCAACCGATCGCGCGCTCGGCGCTCGTCCTCGCCAATCATAGTAGCCACTGGTGGAAACGTTGAGGGTGTTGCACATGGCTTGTACGGATAGCTCGGCCTGATTTGCTGCAATCAACGCGTAGACGGTGTAGACGTCTTGTCGCCGTTGTGAGCAAATGGCCCGAGGCCAGCCGCCCAGGCCGTAGCCTTTGCCAAGATGTCGCGCTCCATTTGAACTTGGCGTAACTTGCGACGCAGTTCAATCAGTTCCTGGCGTTCGTTCGCATTGAGTGCCACTGAATGAGCGGGCGCACCACCGACAGCCTTATCGGCGTGGCGTACCCAATTCAAAATACTGCTGACGTGGCAACCAAATTCTTTGGCCAACTCTTTCGGCTGGCGACCGGCGCGAACCAATTCGACCATTTGTTCACGAAATTCTGGGGCATACGGCGGGTGATTTCTGTGCATCTGGAACTCCTCAAATAACAACATTAAAGTGTCCGCGAAAGGGGGTCAACTCCAACTCCACATGACGAGCACGACTACGAGCAGCTCGTGGAGCGCCATGCAGGCGCGCGCCCTCAACCGGAACAGGTGAGTCAGGACGATCCACTCTGGTTCTTTTATACGTCCGGCACCACCGGAAAGCCGAAGGCGGGCGTGCTCACGCATGGCCAGATGGCGTTCGTCGTGACGAATCATCTCGCCGACCTGATTCCGGGAACCACGGAGAAAGACCGTTCCATTGCCGTCGCCCCGCTGTCGCACGGCGCTGGGATCCACGAGCTGCTCAACGTCGCGCGCGGTGCGGCGACCGTGCTGCTGCCGAGCGACAAGCTCGACCCGGAGGTCTTCTGGCAGCTGGTCCAAGAGCACCGCGTGAGCAATCTGTTCACCGTGCCCACGATTGTCAAGATGCTGGTCGAGCATCCCGCAGTCGATCGCTACGACCACAGCTCGCTTCGCTACATCATCTACGCGGGTGCCCCGATGTACCGCGCAGACCAGAAGCTCGCCTTGCAGAAACTGGGGAAGGTGTTGGTGCAGTACTTCGGTCTGGGCGAAGTGACGGGGTGCATTACCATTCTGCCGCCGGAAATGCACTCGGCAAACGACGAGGACCCGAATGCCAACATCGGTTCGTGTGGGCGGCCGCGCATTGGCATGGAGGTGGCGATCCTCGACGACGAGCTTCGGCCCCTGCCGCCGAGAACGGTCGGCGAGATCTGCTGCCGCGGTCGTGCCGTGTTCGCCGGGTATCACGAAAACGCCGAGGCCACAGTCAAGGCGCTGCGTGGCGGATGGTTCCATACCGGCGACTTGGGACGCGTGGACGAGCGCGGCCTCCTGTACATCACGGGGCGCGAATCGGACATGTACATCTCGGGCGGTTCCAACGTGTACCCGCGAGAGGTCGAGGAGGTGTTGCTCACCCACGCCGGCGTCGCTGAGGTCGCCGTGCTGGGCGTGCCAGACCCGAAGTGGGGCGAAGTCGGCATCGCCGTCGTCGTCCGCAAGGAACGGACGCCGCCAGTGGACGCCCCGTCGCTGCTCGCTCACCTAGAGGGCCGCTGCGCACGCTACCGGTGGCCGAAGGAAATCTTCTTCTGGGAAGCCTTGCCGAAGTCCGGCTACGGCAAGGTCACCAAGAAGGACGTGAAGCGGCTTCTCATCGAGCGCGGCGAAGTTCTTGAGCCCGTGCAGTGAACGTCGGCGTCGTCGGCCTTGTAGCGAAGGGCATGGGCGTCGCTCGCCAGTTGCTGGCCAAAAGCTTCCAGGTCCACGGCTGCGGCTTGCGTGACGACGCTCGCAAGGCGCTCGTCGCCGCAGGCGGGTCTGCTCACGAGTCGCCCGCGGAGCTTGGGGCGGTTTGCGAGGCGCTGATCGTCGTAGTAGTCAGCGCCCGACAGGCAACTGACGCGCTGTTCGTCCAGCAGGGTGCCGCACAGACCCTTCGCCGCGGAGCAGTGGTGATTTCATGCGTGACCGCCTCGCCAGCCGACAACAAGGAACTCGCCGATCGATTGGATACGGCCGGAATTCAAATGATCGAAGCGCCCGTCAGTGGCGGCATCAAGGGAGCCGCGGACCGTCAGTTGACGTTGATGGCATCCGGGCCGGATTCCGCCTTCGACGCCTGCACGGAGCTGCTCCAGGCCATTTCGAGCAAGGTGTACCGGCTAGACACCGAGCACGGGATGGCCTCGAAGGTCAAGATCATTAACCAAATGCTCGTCGGCGTCCACATCGCCGCGACCGCTGAAGCGATGGCGCTGGGATTGCGAGAAGGCGTCGATCCCGACCTGCTGTACGACGTCATCAAGAACAGCGCCGGCAACTCGTGGGCTTTTACAGACCGGGCACCCCGAATCCTGAAATCCGAGTTCGTGCCTCCGCATACGGCGCTCGACGTCTTCGTCAAGGATCTCGGGCTTGTGCTCGACGCCGCCCGAGTGAGCCACTTCCCGCTGCCGTTGGCGTCGGCGGCTTACCAGATGTTCGCCAATGCGTCTCGTGCGCTGGATTGGGCGGCGAAGACGACACTGCGGTGATCAAGACCTTCCCAGGCATCAGGCTGCCGAATCGAAGCAATTCAGTTTGACGGCGACGCGGGACCCTGCCTGGGCGATGACGCGTCTGCTCTTCGCAGAGGTCACGTTCTAGACCAACTATTAGACACGAGACAAACATGTCGATCTCGCACAGACCGGCTCTCACTGGCGCAGATGCGCGCGGCACAAGGAGTTGCTTTTGAGCGTCGTCCAGACCTGAGTCATGTGCAACGTACACCGCTCAAGCAGGTGATACGCCTGCTGGTTATCGCCGTGCCCGCGCTCGCGCTACCTTTCATCATCCGTGCCGCCGTGGTGCGGGGCGTCGCCACGGCCACGGAGGTGTCGACCCTCGGGATAGCCTATGCCGTCATTACCGGCCTGCTCGTTTATCGCCAGTTCCCGTGGCGCCAGATGGGTCGCGCCTTGGCCAACACCGCAGCACTATCGGGCGCCATCCTCTTCATCATCGGCACGGCTACGGCCATGGCGTGGGGTCTCACGCAGTCCGGCTTCTCCGACGGGCTGGCCAATATGATGAAAGGGCTGCCGGGCGGCGCGCCCCTGTTTCTGGCCGTGTCGATCGTGACCTTCGTCATCCTCGGCGCCGTGCTTGAAGGCATCCCCGCCATCGTGCTGTTCGGGCCGCTCCTGTTTTCGATAGCGCGGCAGCTCGGCGTGCACGACGTGCACTACTCAATGGTGGTGATCCTATCCATGGGACTAGGCCTTTTTGCGCCTCCGCTCGGCGTCGGCTACTACGCCGCCTGCGCGATCACACGCGTGAGTCCTGACGCGGGCATTCGGCCGATTGTCGGTTACATGCTCGCGCTGTTCGTGGGCATCGTCGTGGTAGCGGCCGTGCCTTGGATCTCGATTGGCTTTCTTTTGACAACAAGGTAGACCTGACATGACGATATATGCTAAAGAGTTGTTAACAATCGACGATCTAATGGGCAAGTTGCGTGAGCAAGGCGTAGAAAGTTTGACTGAAGTTAAGCATATGTACTTGGAAGGGGATGGCGCGTTGAGTGTAATTAATCGGAGCAAACAAAAAGGTTTGACGGAAAAATCGCCCCGCAACGTTAATTTATGCGCCTTCTTCTGCTGATCCGAATGCGACTTGTGCATAGCCATTTAACTGAGAAGTTCGGTTTCGAGAAGTACCTAACTTGCGCCTACCAGAGTCAGGGCCGCTTGACCCGAAGCGGCATGCGTCTTTCGCACCACCAAAATTGACACCATCGCAATAGAATGGAACTGCGATATTTCTCTTGGTAGCGACAAGGAACGTTATCCCCGATCCCGAGACTCTTTCTACGTGTACCCCTTAGAGTTTCGATCGATCCAGTAAGGTCACATGCGATTCCTCTATTATTTGCTATTCCTTTAACACCAGTTCAAACCGGTCTGGGAGTTGATATCGCCGTAGCCTTTTTTCGAGCGACCCTGACTTGCGAACTGGGCCGGCTTATACCTTCGTTCCACGGCTGTGCTTCTCGCGGTTGCGAAAGCCGTCGGAGACGATGGGAGTCCTGCTCGACTCACTGACTTCCTGCCAGTCGGTGGGGTCATCCGAGGCAAAGCGATTGTGGCGACGCCTCTCATCCTGTTGATAATATTCACGCCCTTCGTTCTGCCGAGAAAAGTTTTGCCGGTTTTGTGAAACGCCAAGAGGGGATTCGTTGCTTCCGGTGCGATCTTTAGTGCCCATAATTGCCTCCATTAAGTGCACATGCTGTGTAAGCGGAAATATTAAGGCGAGGTTTCAGCAATTACATTTCCGAGAATGATGAACCGCCGATCTTTGAAAAACCACACGTCGCTTATTGTTAACATTCGAACTCCTGCAATCCGCTATAGGAGGTGTTGCGGCGGGTCAATTCTTCAATGTACGTTTAACGATCTCTTCTAAGCGCCGACCCTGGCTCATCGTCGCTGCGCTGATGGCTATCCCAACAGAATTTTCTAAAAGCGAAACTAGCGTTCTGTTAGGATATCGAGATCCATATAATTAATCGTCTTTCCCCAGCGCCCTACTCCGAGCCGTTTCATCGCCATGGGATTGGGACGGCCCGCCTGCCGGCTGGTATTTGTTCGCTTTACCGTCACGTTTATTTAAGCCTTCCCGACCGGTGCTTCCTGCCTTGGTGTTGCCGACGCGTTTTCCGTGCTGAGTGCGTTTAGTGTCCGTACGCATAGATAAATTCCTTTCCTGTAGGTTAAAGTTAGATGTGTCATGCGGGTCGCAAAATTAATAGTTCGACTGCATAACTGGACAGGTGCAAAATGCATGCCAGAATTGGCTTCATGCTATCTGTTGCTTCCGCCAATGCGACGTGTGAACGATTCGATCGCCCTCAGCAGCAGAGATTTAGTTCGAAAATTTGTTTGATTTAAGCAGTTAACCGGGTTCGCAGTGAATGAACGATCCGTCTCCTGCATCTCTTACATGCAAATTCGGGAAATTACAAAAGTGAAACCAATCAGGCGGTCGCGATCTAATATTTCTTGAATGACAGTATCGATATCCCTAGTGCAACTCCGTTCCGCTTCCAGCACCAATTTATTACGATTGGATCGGTACAACTCTGCGCGATCTAACCTAGGTAGCATATGGAGATGGTACTTACTAAAGTACCATTTACAATGTCTTCATCCTGCACAAACAGAGTCGTTGCGCATGAAGACAACCACACTGGCACGCAACTGCGTGTCTACACCGATGGTGGATTTGATTGGGCGGCTGGTTGAATTGATTGCCTGGCCAGCGCGGCGTCGCGCGAGGGGTGATGTAACGATAGTGTTGCTCGATGGTAAACGACGTGTGGCGGAGAATGTGTTTGGCTGGAATCGACGTGCCATTGAAGTGGGGATCCATGAATATCAAACAGGCATTGCCTGCGTCAATGACTTCTCCAGCCGAGTCAAACCAAAAACGGAAGACAAGTACCCCCAAGCTGTTGGCTGAAATACAGACCCTCATGGAGCCTCACAGCGAATCCGAGTCGAGTCTGCGTACCACCTTGCTATACACCCACCTGACGGCCAAGACCGTGCATGAGGCGCTTGTTCAGAAAGGATGGCCAATGCAATCCCTGCCCAGTGTGCGCACGATCTCCACTCTCCTGAACCGCCAGGATTACCGACTGCGTACAGTGGCCAAGACCAAGGTTCAAAAAAAACAGCCGAGACCGACGCAATCTTTGAAAACGTCAGACGGGTGAATACGCTGGCAGATGCAGATCCGCACACCTTGAGAATCAGCGTAGCCACAAAGGCAACCGTCCATGTTGGCGAATATTCCAGAGGCGGGCGTTCGCGCGGGGTAGTGGCCGTCAAGGCCTTGGGGCATGACATGTGCATGAAGGAGAAGTGGGTGCCTGGCGGCATACTGGAGCCGGTCAGCGGTAAATCATTTTTGTTTTTTGGCGCCCACTACAAAACCAGCGACTTCATTGCGGACGGTTTACTCCTGTGGTGGCAGCACGGAAGGTTCAATCTTCAGGGTCTTAAGCAGCTTGTCATTAATTTGGACAACGGACCGCAATGCAACGGACGGCGCAGTCAATTCCTTCTGCGAATGACAGAATTTGCGGATATGACGGGACTATGTGTGCGACTGGTTTACTACCCTCCCTATCACAGCAAATACAACGCCCTTGAGCGCTACTGGGCGGGACTGGAGAAGTCGTGGAATGGCTACCTGCTGAGCAGCATGGATGCGCTAATCAGGCGATCCGGGAATTTCTGCTGGAAAGGGATGCGCGCGATCGCGAGTTTGGTGGATGCCGTTTACGAGAAGGGTGTCAAAATTTGACGCAGCGAAAAAAGAGGCCTTGAACAACGCCTGCAGCGCTCCACTGATTTGATCTGGTGGGACATAACCATTCATCCTAAATGGTACTTTTTTAATTTCTAATTCCCTTATTAATCGCCGTTCCGATGATTTCCTCCAGTTCGCTTGCCTCGCTCAAATAACGCCTCCCTAAGAGATTAATTCTTCCCTGTAAAAATCAAATAAGCGCGGAACGCTGATGAATTAACGAGGTTGACTGCGTATCCTTTGCCTTGCACACTTTTGGTGGCCCGTAAATCTCAGCGTTGATATAGGCACACGTGTCAACGCGGTCCACGTCGTGCGAAGTCGAATGTGGCGGCGACAAAGTTGTTCGCTTAAATCAGTCGTCGCCAATATTTGCTAGCTCGCTGGCATAAGTTATGCTTTTTTATAAAGCACGAAAGGGCCATTGTTTAAGTCACTAGGAGAGTTACATGAAACGATGCTCATCCCAAGCGCTTTTAGCGTTACTCATCGTACTTGTTGAGATCAGTGCGTTTGCTCGAGACAACCGGGCTTATATAAAAGTGGAAGCGGTATTAGATCAAGAGGTGACGACCGATGTTGGTCCTGTGTTTCAGAAGTTAGATGTAGACAAGGATGGATTTATCAACAAACACGAATCGGAAGAACTTGAGGGGCTCCGCGCGGTGTTCGATGCCGTCGATGAAAACCATGATAATCGCATTGACGCGACTGAATTATCGAAATTCTTAGCGCCGAGAGTCCAATGAAAACCCGCCGAGTTACCTTAAACTTAAAGAAAATTTCAGGCACAAATATTTGTTTGCGACACTCGCGTTCGGACATACCCCGCCTGCCAGATCATCATACTGCCCGCTGGTGGCGGTCAAAAACACTGACGCCCCTGTTTAGCCGCGAATCCAAATAAAAACTAAGATTGGCGTCGTTCTGGATCGATTAGCCAATTGAAAAATTTCAAATGTCTGGAAAATTTACTACCGCAACGTAGCGCCGACTAGTCCAATAATTTAATCAAAGCTTCATCTACCTTTCCAACCAGCCGCGGTGGTTCATGCGGATCGAAGTCGATCCAACGACTATCAATCCAACGGCCGATAGCCCACTCCACGAGCCTTGCACCACTGCGGTTGAAAAGTAAGGCAACCGATAAAATCTCTCGATTTTCTTCCGCGTGCACGGCTACTAAACTTCCGGCGATTCGCTCGGCAGGAATCCTTCTTTCTTCGCCCTTTAGACGGGGGATGGCAGCGCGAGACTCACCGCGATTCTTGCAACGAGCAAGACATGGCTCAATTGGGATAATGCTAATATCTTCGTTTGAGACGCCAACCTGAATCAACGTTTCTACAAAACTTTTTGCTTCTGTTGAATTTGCAAAAGTGCCAGCTATAATGGACGCCATACGCTGCCCCTATACATACGCTCGACGAACGTCGAGATGTAACTGTACTCATGACGAAAGTCAAAATAGAAAAAGAAAGGCGCCGTATCGGCTTGAGAGGATGAAAGATCCAGTCGATTCACCACGCTACTCTCTGGGCTAATACTCCGGTTCACTTGGGCAGATCCGTTACATTGATAAGTTAAAAATCTTGCCAAGAAAATTTCGCGTCATCTCAATTCGTCTTAGTGATTACCTAACTGCTCGCCTGCAGTACACGACCAAATTTTCTAAGGATTGGAAGGAGAGCGACGCCGCTCCATGAATAGCGCGCCAATTTTTTCTCGCGATCGATCACGAACCTTCCGCGCCAACGCTTCCAAGCGAAACGCAAAACGCGGACGACGTAGGCGGATCCAGCGCATCATTTCCGAATCGGTCGCTAAGCTCCGCTTGTACTGCCCGTCACCAGCCAGCAAATCGTAGCAATCAAAGCCGTCTGAGATTGCTCGCTCTATAGCCATAACGTGGCTGACCAGCCCGGGTTTCACTTTTGCATCCTTCTCATAATTAAAGCCACTTTGGTAAGCATAAATAGTCTGCTGGTGAACTAAGTTATACAAGTACCCTATCTCATGTTCTCCGCTTGACACGCGCGCAAGTTGTACGCGGTTCCTGGACCAGCCTTGTTCGATAAAGCGACGATGGAAAATTTCGAAGAACTGTGGTTCAAACGCGCCCGGCTTAGCCCGACTTTGCCAGTAACACTGATGGAAATACTTGAGACGTTCGAAAAATGCGAGTGCTTCATCGACGGAGCGAGCCAACTCAAACTTGATCTCACCTCGGTTGCGGTATTCTTTGATTGCGCGCCGCACTTGAGATCGGGTGTTTACGCTCAACCACTCCAAGTTGCCGCTCAGAGGCTTAACTTTAGCAAGATCTAGGAAATGCCTCGGTTTGTTGACGGACTCGTAAACTACCCAGCCCATACGTGCGGCCAGCTCTTCAAATTTCTCCGCTGAGATGTAGTCGATACCACTGACTACCCACTCATCCCAGTCCTTTCTATCTTCAAGCGCACGCCCAACTTGCAAAATAACATCGTCTTCGTGGGCGGGATCGCACAAGAAACCGTTGTGCTCTACCGTGAGGCAGTCTAGATTCGTGTTCCCCGTTTCGTTGAGCAAAAACGCACCAACCTTGCCAAACTTACGGCTTAATTTTGCATTGCAAACGAACCCTAGACCAACGAGGCGCCCTTGCAACGTAACTCGGACGAGCAACGGCTTAATATCATCGGGTAAAGTTGAGAGCCAACAACTTATCCATGTCCATGACCGAAACACGGACGCGCTGCCCAGACTTTCTAGCGCAAGCCAGTCGTCTTCCAGCCCTTGCAACCTATAATCTTGAATGATTTCTACTGCAAATCGTTGCATACTTCGTCCTAGTTAATGACCAGAATTTATAGTGCCCTTAGCACGAAGCAAAGACTGCGCCAAGTTATCGCTTGACACGCCACGTCGAAAAGGAAACGGTATTCCGCCAGATAGCGCAAAGCTAAATTCCCGTCGAGCGGGTGGATTGGTATTAATTAGGAAATACATGAGGGGGAGTGCGGCCGAGGCCGGCCGGTAAGTATTACCACCACGATGTAATAAATACATCAATTTGCCAATTGCGCTCATATTGATTGAAATCAGCCGGGGCAAAAATTGGGAATTGCGCTTAAGTGTTGAATATGGCCCCAGGGGCGAATATAACGCCTGCGTAAGGAGCAGTGATGACGACCGACATCACTATATGGCGGCGTTCAGAGCAAAGTTCGCGACAGGCGCGCTAAAGTACGGCAAGACGTTGTCGACGCTAACAGAGAAAATCGGCGTGCATGCGACCCAAATCTCGCAACTGAAGGCGCCGTTGCTGGAAGCTGCCCCTGTCGCTTGATATCTAGTCATCAC
Source organism: Burkholderiales bacterium (assembly GCA_046598945.1). Taxonomy (GTDB): domain Bacteria; phylum Pseudomonadota; class Gammaproteobacteria; order Burkholderiales; family JALYOK01; genus JALYOK01. Next base: position 10,088 of record JBKJHT010000108.1, read on the forward strand.
CGACAGGAGATGCCCCCACATTAGCGAAAATCCTGTGGTAACAGACGGCGGGGTGATTAACGTCGGGAATTCGCGACAGGCGGCGAAGTCGGTGGATTTGCTATGTTTGAGCTAATTCCGATTGAGTGGACGGGCAAGTTGTTTAAACATGCAGCAATTTGTAATTCATTTTTGTAGAACGCTTGCGCATAGTCGGCGGGCGCCTGGTTTTGAATCGGGGCCTGACGCCGGATACGGTAGTAGAACACCTCGATATAATCGAACACAACTTGCCTTGCCGGATCACGGGTTTTAAATTTGAAGTGATGCAGGCATTCAGTTTTCAGCGTACCGAAGAAACTTTCCATCGGTGCATTGTGCCCCGAGGGCAGGCTGCGCGCTCCCAGCAGTCGCCTTTTCTACTCACGGGGTGGCCTAGGGGCCATGGACGTTTTCATTTTGTAACTGACCTGCAGTGCTCGCTAGGCGCCGCTGCAATACTGACTGCCGCGGTCTGAGTGGTGGAGCAATCCGGGGGTGGTTTGTTACGCCAGTACGCCGCACGTAAAGCGTCCAGTACCCAGCTTTTAGTCATCTGCTTATCCATGGCCCAACCGACAATTTCACCGGTGTACAAATCCTTGACGGCGGCCAGGAACCTCCGCTTCTTCCCGATTGAGATGGCCACTTACCGGAGGGGCAATTACCTGTTACGTAATCCGTGTCGCTGGCTTTTAGGCTGGCGGCTTTAATCGGAAGGTGGGTCCCGGTTGCGGGCGTACCGAGAGATTAATGTACGGCTTAATGCTGGTAACCGTAATCTGCACTGGGCCGAATTGAGCAATCGTTAGACGTCCTAGTTTAACCATTCCCAGCCGCCCATGGGAGCGCATAGAACGCTCGTTGAAACACGACACGCGACTTAAGGTCCACCCGATGCCGTGCTTATCCATCCACGAGTTTGCCGCAGTCCAGAGAATTGCAAAGACCGGACTTAGCCTACGCTCCGGCGCAATGTAGATGTCAAGATCCCAGGCTGCATTTGGCGAATCGATGATAAAGGTGCAATGGTCACCGGGTTCTTGATAAGCCCCTAATAATAGCCAAAGAAACCCAACCAGTTTCTCTTGACTTTCTGCCACAAAACATACTCCGGGACCTGCAAATCGCCTTTCTATTTCATCCGCCGGGCGTTGCATTAATTCTAGGGATCTATCTCCCGGCTTGATCATCCGTACGGTCGTGTCTTTACCCCTATGCGGTGGCAACAAAGGTTTCGAGGACACCGGTTGCGCGACGAGATGATAGCTATCAAGCGAACATGTGGCGCTGATTTTTTTTAGGAGCCGGTGTAATACATAAAGCAGCGCATTGGTTATCCCTATGCCCCGCACCAGCTGTATAAACATACTCATTGAAAACGCCCCTATCTCGCGGCCGCACCGGAAATGTGGATACCTAGCATGCGAGTACTCTTACCCACTAAGAAAATTTTCACGCATGCACTTTTGATCATCTTAAGGATTTTATCCGAAAATCCAAGGTGACTCGTCTGCCATTCCCATATCTTTCTCGGAGCGATCGTTGACATTTTTACCGCTTAATTCGCCGGGACGGAGAAGCGTTTGATAGGACCGCTCCTTCAGTTTGACCCTTTCACTATAATACCGATCCAAATCGCCACGTGTCACTGCGCGCGCACCTCCCGCGAGCGCGCCAGCTGTTGAGCCCACCCATTCTTGACCGGCGCGACCACACCGAGGAGCACCCCAAGATAACCTTGAGCGCCCAACAAACGCGCGTTACCCGATTGCTTCGGCACGGCCAGGGATCTCCGCCGCGCCCAGGGCCGGCTCCACCCGATCCGCGCCGTGCTGGCCATCGCTGCGGGGCCACCCTGTGTGGCATGGGGGCTACAAGGCTTATCGGGCGCAATGGGCCCAATGACTGGGGCAAAAGGGCGCCCAACGCATCGGCTGGCGACGCGATCCACACACACGCGAGGATTAGATCCCTAGTGTGATGGTAATCTGCGAAGTCCTCATGCGGGTCGATCCACACGCGCTGGATCGCGCTCTGGGCGCCTGGAACGCCCGGTGGTCGCACAGCGACAGCACGCTGGCCATCGACTGCGCGGCATCATCGATGAGCAGGGCAACCCGGTGCACGTGATGAGCGCGGTGGGGCACGAGTCCAAGGCGGCGTACACCCAAAAAAAGTCAGCGGCTTGAGCGTGCCCTACAGCGATGCGCTTAACCGCACCAATGAGACCAAGGCGGCTGCGCTGATGCTCGATGCCACCGACATCGCCGGCCTGGACATCATCGCCGATGCGTTGCTGACCCAGCGCGATCTGCCCCGTTACCTGGTTGCGCGCGGGGCCCACTATCGCTTCACCCTCGAGGGTAACCAGCCCACGCTGCAGGAAAACATCCGCTTACTGTTCGAGCCACGCGCACAGGCACACCACAGCGAGCGCTCAGCGCCGGACCACGGTCGCATCAAGACACGGCGCTAGGGGCAGTTGCTACATCTGGTGCTCCAGCGCGCTTAACGACTACCTCGAGTTCCCCCACGTCAGCCAAGTCTTCCTGATCGAGCGCGCGGTCATTCACAAAAAGTCAGGCCGTCAAAGCATTGTCGTGTCCCTGGGCGTGACCAGCCGCACCGCCGCCCAAGCCAGTCCCGCCCAACTGCGGCACATCAACTGCAGTCACGGGGCCATCGAGAACAGCTGTCACTACGTTCTCGACCAGACCTGGGACGAAGACCGCTGCCGCATGGGCTTAAGCCAGCCCCTCCCCAATGGCTACGGCCCCGAAAATACTTCACGTTTGCGCTGCCTCGGGTTCAGCCTGCTCAACCTGCATGCTAAACGCAACGAATCAATCGCCTCAATGACCCACAAACTTGCCGCCAAAACACGCCTCGTCTTCGACTACCTGCTGATGACTAAGAACTCAACCCGTCATGCCGCTGCGCCATAAATTGGCTAGAACGAATTTACCGTGTGGTAAAACATTGCCTCATCCGTTTAATTTCAACAACTCAACTCAGCGATCAGACATGATCGAGTTTGTGCGCGGCCTGTCGACTCCCTGATAACAAGCGCTGCTAAAAGCTGCGCCGCTTGAAGCGGCGCAGCTTATTTTTTCGCTTTTTAGAGCTGCGTCTTTAAGAGCGCTGCCAGTTGCTCGAGTAGTTTATCCCGCCATGGTCGGTGCAACCATTCGGAGTAAGTAACAGGCCGAGAGTGGCGCCAATCAGCCTCAAAAATTTCGATTTGTTGTTTCGCGAACTCGGCGTCGAGCACGTTGAGATTGGCCTCATCGTTGAGCCGGAATGAGCGGTTGTCAAAGTTGGTGGAGCCTACCGAGACGAATAGCGCGTCCACCACCAGCACTTTGCAGTGGTACATCGTCGGCGCGAACTCGGCGATTTCAATGCCCGCTTGCAGCAGATCACCCCAACCAGAGCGTGACGCCTTACGCACGATTTCGGTATCGATATGCTCACCCGGCGTGACGATGCGGATTTTCACGCCGCGCTTGGCCGCAGCCACGAGCGCCGCGGTGGTCAGCCGATCGGGCACAAAATACGAGCTGGATAAATAAATAGTGCTGCGCGCCGAAGTGATCGCCATCATATACATCAACTGCATGCTCTCACTGCCGCCGCTGGGAGAGCTGCTAAACATCTGCGCAACCATTTCACCGCGAGGCTCCAGGCGCGGAAAGTAAAGCTCATCGTGAAGCACCTTGCCCTGAGCCTTGATCCAATTGTCCATGAACACCCCTTGCATCTGCGCGACGACGGGGCCCTCGACGCGAAAGTGTGTGTCGCGCCATTGGGTGGGATCACGCGCGTCACCGTGCCACTGATCGGCGATGCCAACGCCGCCGGTGAAACCAATGTGGCCGTCGATCACCAGCACCTTGCGGTGGGTGCGATTGTTTAACCGGGCCAGGTGGCTCCAATGCGGCTCGTGATACCGCTCAATCGCGACACCCGCGTTCTTCATCTCGTCGAGGTAACGTTGCTCCATCTTCACGCTGCCTATCCAATCGAGCAGCACGTGCACCTTTACGCCGGCACGCGCGCGCTCGCCCAAGGCGTCGGCAAACTCCTTGCCGATGGACTCCGACCAATAGATATAGGTTTCGAAGGTGATCGTGCGCTGCGCCCCACGAATCGCCGCGAGCATCGCCGGGAAAATTTGGTCGCCATTGACGAGTACCTTAATGCTGTTGCCGGCCAGCAGCGGTGGGCCGAGCAGAGAACTCATCGAACGTACGAATTGCGGATCGTCGATCGAATACCGGCGTTCGAGCTGCCGCTCTATCTTTTTCTCGCCAGTGGCGAAATTCATCACCAGAAGCGTGGCGCAAATAGTGACCACACTGCTAATCAAGGCAATCCAAATCAGCTTTCTTCTCATTGCGGGCGTTTGTGAAGAAGTTGTTAGTTCCACTAAGCTGTGGCAAATCTTAACAGTCTTGCAAGTGTAGACGCCAGGTTTAGTGACAACCCGTTATGCTGCGACGACAAAATCGCCGGGGGAATTAGACTCATAACGTTGGGCTATCTTTAGCGGCGTCATCAGCATCGCCCCACCGCAGCTGACGCCAGTTGTAGAATAGAGACGAACTATTGGACGTCCATGCGCATTAGTACATGTGGCGTTCATTACGAGATTTGCGGCAAGATGGTTAAAACCAACGATCCCTTTTCGACCCCTGCCTATAGAACGCGCAGTGAATATGCGCGTCAGTTTGAAATTTAACCTAGATAAGATCATGGTGGCATAGCATGCGATTTGCGGCATTTATAAATCCCAAATGGAAAACAGTGAACCCAATAGTACCGAACTAACCCAATAGTACCGAACTAATAGTTACCTCGAGCATGCGGCGCTAATTTCCGGTCACGGAAATCGTAACCGTAGTTTAAATGTAAAGTGGCCATTCTGTGTGTTCATCAGATGAGATTCGATGAAACCGCAAGTCGCGGTCGCTTCGTACTAAAATACTCATCTGACGTAGCGTATGTCTCTTTTCCCCACTTCCGGGATGCGTTTGCCGATCACGTCGTCGCGATTTAAGTTAAAGCGTTACGCATAGGCCTCGTTGACGAACAGGTAGCGCATTCGGCTATAGACCCGAACAAGGTAAAACGCTGCGGCGTCGTTGACAGGCGCAATTGTCGTTCGCTCTCACGCAGCGGGCCTCTGCGGTCCTAGCCTCGCTGACATCACGAAACACCAATACGACGCCTGAAATTTCGCCGTCGGCGCCTCGTATTGGGGCTGCGCTATTATTGATGGGATATTCTTTCCCCTCTCGCGCGACGAACACCGTATGATTATAAAGTGTTTCGATTGCCCCGCTCTCGAGCACCTTCGCAACTGGATCTTCGCTACGTTGCCGACTCGACTGGTTAATGATCTGAAAAATGTCTGTCAACCGCCGGCCTATCGCCGCACTCTCGTTCCACCCGGTGAGGGTTTTCGCAAACTTTTTCATGAACTTGACGTTTCCTTTGGCATAGGTGACGATAACCGAATCACCGAAGCTGGAGAGCATGGTGCTAAACCCCTCTTTCTGCTCATAGAGTTCCGCGCACGCTCTCGAAAGCGAACATCACGCCAAAAGTAGGTGGCGGTAACCAAAGCGAGAATAATTGTGGCGAGCGCAGCAATCACCCCCGATATCAGCGCTATCCAATGCCTTCGCTCGCTCATGGCGACTCGAGCGATTCGCAGTTCTTCTTCCGAAGAATACATTTGCATCAACGTAGCGCGAATCGAATCCATTGCGCCCTCACCTTCGCCGGCCGCTACCATCGTCTGGGCTTGATCGAACCCGTCGGCGTTGCGAACCTGGTCGGACTTGTCGAGGTAAGAGAATTTGTCCAAGATCAGGGGGCGCATCGTTTCAAGGAGGGCTTTTTGCATCGGTTTGCCACGGGTGAACTCGGCGAGGCGCTGCAAATCCCACTGTATGCTGGCCCTCGCCTTTTCATAGGGATCCAGGTAGCTCAGCAAGCCAGTGATGATATAGCCGCGCTGCCCCCCCCGTTTGCGCCTCGGCGAGTTTTGCTTGGATACGTGTAAGCGTGTCCATGACATCGTGGGTAGCGAAAACCCAGCTAGCATTGTTGCGCGATTGGATCGTCATGAAATACGCCACGAATGCGTTGCCCGTTAGAAGCGCAAGCAGAGCCGCAAAACTCACGACTACGCGCAAACTGAGGTTCCGTTTCAAGATTGTTTCCCGCTAGCCCCACAGAAAAGTGGAAAGGTAGGTCTCAGGCTATTAATCTCGCACGCGAATTGCTCACGCTTTTGGAGCGTATTCAAGAGGCGAAATCCAGGTTCCGCGGTTTGTCCGAGGCCTTCGACACGACCACTCCGGCAGCTCGGACAATGATGCAAATGATCGCGGGGGCCCTTGCTGCGGTCGCGCCTGCAATGCTCAAACACAGCGCCAAAAGCCCCAGTGACGCGCGGAAGGCGAGGCGTACTGGGGCGCGTCGCCCTAAGGTCAAGCACCGACAGCGTGGGGAAAGTTTGAGTATGGTCTGTAGAGGGAATAAGACCGCTGAAGACGCGGCGCCTTTATGCGTAGTTCATGCCGCATCCGTGTCACGACTCCTGCGTGCATCTACTTAGGCTGCTTAACTGAGGCGCCTGGCCTTATGTGAGGCAAAATAGAAAGCGGTGCCGCTTGGGATCGATTAGGCAATGGTGCGTTTTAATTTTTATCGTCTTTTTTATGATTAAACTTATCAGCTAGCCAAGACCGTTACCATTTCACATGGCATGTAAATTGCTGCTACTGTGATTTTAATCGAATCTACGATCATGCTTAGTTGTGCGTCTTACACACCTTCAATTTCCTCCGCGCATGCCTCCGAAAGCGCTCGCCGTAATAGTAGTTACGCGGCGTATAAAGACAACAAACTGATTCATCCGCAGACTCCTGAGATTAAGCCCTCGGCACTGCTTTCTTTCGTGCATGACTCGTTTCGTGCCCTGGTGTTAAATCCGCAATTCTCCTGCGTTGGCGCCAAATCGGCAGTTCAAACTGGAAGCTACCGTATTGGCCACTACGTGGAGTTGGGTTCGCCCGGCGCGACTGCTGGGTTGGCTCACGATCTCACCACATTTATCCAGGATCGCCCGTTGATGGATGGTGAATTTTCTACACTGGTTGCAACTTTTACCGGTCCGGTCGGCACCGACGAGGAAGAATTCGAACGGTTGCTGTGGAATCAGCTTCAACGCCTGCACGATCTCGATTTCCGCCAACATCGATGGGATCCAACCGTCAGCGACGATCCAAATGATCCTCATTTCTCGTTCAGCTTTGCCGAACACGGCTTTTTCGTAGTCGGCCTCCACCCTGCCAGTTCGCGTTTCACGCGCCGATTCGCTTGGCCGACGCTGGTATTCAATGTGCACTCCCAGTTTGAAGCTTTGCGCGCCTCGGGCCGTTTCGAACGCATGCAGGAGGTGATACGCAAGCGGGAGGCGGCGTTACAGGGTGATATCAATATCAATCTTGCCGATTTCGGCGAAGCGTCTGAAGCGCGTCAGTATTCCGGCCGACCGGTGGAAAGCGATTGGCATTGCCCATTTTCTGTTCGTCGAGCTTAGGATGCATTGCGTTTACACCCGACGCCTCGCACCACAAACTGGTGCGGCATTGTTGCTTGAATGCGGTCAAATACTGCGCATCACAGATCCTGAAGGTGAACAGGTGGCGGATGTCATCGCGTTTGCAAAACAGGATCAGCATGAGTGGCTTTCGTCTGGCCGAAGCATCGATTATGCAAATACTATTTATCTAACCACCGGCCATGTATTGTATTCCAATCGCAGTAATCCGATGTTGACCATCTTGGAAGACAAAGTCCGAAGGCATGACTTTCTGCTAACACCTTGCAGTGCCGAAACATTCAAAATCATCTACCACCATCAAGGACATCACCCCAGCTGTTTTGAAAACTTGGTGAGGAGTCTGACGCTGTACGGCGTGGAGCCCGACCGTATTCCTACTACGTTCAATGTCTTCATGAATGTGGTCGTGGCGGCGAATGGCGAATTGACCATCGCTCCGCCGCGTTCTAAGGGGGGCGACTATATTGAGCTGCGCGCAGAAATGGACTTGATAATCGGAATTACTGCGTGCTCGGCCGAAATGTCAAATAACAATCGCTTCAAGCCGATCGACGTGGCGATTTTGGGATCGTAACGAAGGTCGAAATGGTCCTGTTAAAATGAGCTTATAAGCTTACTGAGTGCTTCCAGGTCAACCGCTTAACCAGATGATGATCGAAGCCTGCTGCCATCTGGCGGCGCTGATCCTCGGCCTGCCGTCACCCGTCATCGCGACCAAAAGCGCTTTGTTGTGTTTAGACTGCTCCACATGAACGCTGCGCGACTTGGTACGCGTTTATCCACGCAGTCCTATGCCAAGTAAAATAAACCCGGCTGAAATTTTTGGGCGACACTGAATCCCCATTATCCGTCTTGCGCGAGGCGTGGTTCATGCCTGTCCTGTTCCAGCATAAGTGCCAGGCTCTCCGCCGAATTGACGCTACCATCGACAACGAGTATTTTCCATTGTACGTTTGTGGTCGCCTTATCGTCGCCGCCTTGGTGGGCGGTGGCGGTCGGTCACTTCCCATTTCTGGGCCCGGGCGCGTTGCCCAACGGCTCCCCGAGTGCCGTTCTAAAAGTCGTCGAACAACGTAGCGTGAATTGCCCAATCTTTGCCTGCATGTCCTTGCAGTTGTTCACCTTGGCGCGAGACTTAATTTTTGGGAGCGGCTCTGGTATGTACCGCTGGGTTAGAAAAATTCACCGATTGTTTTGCAAATAAAACTACAGTCCCATAAATAACCATGGCTTCCTCAGGGGTGCTCTTTGTGAGGGGCTGTAGCCAAGACTTTTGAAAACACATTGCTGCAGGCCGTCTGCACAATGTCGGCGCCCCGCTGACACCTTCTCGGCCAAATAGCGAGACCGGCTAGTCAGCCCGTTGCAAGGCCCCGAACTTAAATACTCCCGGCCGGTCAGAGTTCCTAGCACAAAACAAGACGCAATTAACCCCGTAGAGAGAAAACATTGGATCTCATTGTTGCACGTCCCGAGGGGCTGTATTGCCCGCCCGGTAACTTCTATATCGATCCTTGGCGGCCGGTAGACCGTGCGGTCATTACGCACGGCCACAGTGATCACGCGCGGCGCGGCAACAATCACTACTTAAGCGCGGCGCTCGGAGCGGGTATATTGCGCAAGCGGCTAGGAAAGGACATTCGGCTGGATACGCTGAATTATGGCGAGGCCATCGATCATCACGGCGTTAGGCTCAGTTTGCATGCGGCCGGCCATGTTCTCGGCTCAGCGCAAGTGCGTCTGGAATACAAGGGCGAAGTGTGGGTAGTTTCGGGCGATTACAAGCTGGAGGATGACGGCACGTGCGCGCCATTCGAACACGTATGCTGCGACACTTTTATCACCGAATCCACCTTTGCCTTGCCGATTTACCAGTGGCGCCCGCAAGCCGATATCTTCGCCGATGTTAATCGCTGGTGGCAGACCAACGCCGCCGCCAACCGCACCAGCGTGCTCTTTTGCTACGCCTTCGGCAAGGCGCAGCGCGTACTTTCCGGGCTGAACCCAGAAATCGGACCGATCTTAGTACATGGGGCGGTTGAACCGTTGAACGAAATTTACCGCGCCGCCGGTGTGCGGCTACCGAAAACGCATTACGTCGGCGACATGTCGGACACCGTGCTGACTCGCCGCAGCATGGTGTTGGCGCCACCTTCTGCACAGGGCACGAGCTGGATGAAACGCTTCGGCGACTATTCCGATGGGTTTGCCAGCGGCTGGATGCAATTGCGCGGTACTAGGCGCCGACGCGGTGTCGACCGAGGTTTTGTTATGTCTGATCATGCCGACTGGCCTGGCCTGCAGCAAGCAATTAGCGCTACTGGTGCAGAGCGTGTATTTGTCACCCACGGTCAGGTGAACGTCATGGTGCGCTGGCTGAAAGAACAGGGATTGGATGCGCAAGCCTTCATGACCGAATACGGTGAGGAGGAAGAAGCAGAACTCTCAGTCGCTGCCGACCAAGGCTGCTTAACCAAATGTACGGTGGAGCCCGCATGAAGGCGTTTGCCGATCTCTATGCGAGGCTTGATGCCACCACCAGCAGCAACGCCAAACTCGCGGCGCTGCAAGATTATTTTCGTGTTGCCAACCATGCCGATGCGGCCTGGGCGGTATTCTTTTTGTCCGGCGGCAGGCCGCGCCAGTTGGTGCCAACCAAGCTGCTACGGGAAATGGCGATACAAGCGTCCGGCGTTACCGAATGGTTGTTCGAGGAAAGTTACCAGGTGGTAGGGGACCTTGCTGAGACCATTACGCTGCTATTGCCGCAGACTGAACATAGCGCTATGACAGGTCTCGCCACCTGGGTGGAAGAAAAACTGCTGCCTTTGCGCGGTGCGCCGCCGGAAACGTTGATCCCACGGCTGTTGCCGTTGTTACAGCAATTAGATCGCCGCAGCCAACTTGTGTGCATCAAGCTGATCACCGGCAGTTTCCGAGTAGGTGTTTCCAAGTTGCTCGTGACGCGGGCACTCTCGACGCTCACGGGGATAGACGCCAAACGAATTGCTCAGCGCCTCGTAGGTTACACCGGCTTGTCAGCGCGGCCCAGCGCCGAACATTTCCGGCGCCTGATCGCGGAAATCTCTGAGAGCGGGAGCGATCAGCAAGACCTCGGCCAGCCTTATCCTTTCTTCCTCGCCCATCCATTGCAACTCGACACTGCGGATTTTGAAGCGCAGATAGGCTCGCCCGGCAACTGGCAAATCGAATGGAAATGGGATGGCATCCGCGCGCAACTGGTGAAACGCAACGGCCAGTTGTGGTTATGGTCGCGCGGCGAAGAATTGGTGACGGATCGTTTCCCCGAACTCGCATCGCTTGCCGCGCACGTATCCGATGGCACGGTAATCGACGGAGAAATTGTGGTATGGAAGGAAGGGAAGGTACAGCCGTTTGCTCTTCTACAGCAGCGCATCGGACGAAAAACATTGAGCGCGAAGTTGCTGGAAAAAGTGCCGGTAGCAATGCTGGCCTATGATCTGCTTGAGTGGGAAGGCGCAGACTGGCGCCACCTCCCGCAGTCAGCGCGGCGCATACAACTCGAGAAAATACTGCAGTCGTGCGGCCAGCCCCAACTGCAAATTTCCCCCTTGCTGCAAGGGGATGACTGGCAGGATCTAGCGGATCAGCGTGCGAGTTCGCGCAAGTTGGGGGTAGAGGGGCTGATGCTTAAGAGTAAGGATGCGCATTACGGTGTAGGCCGCAGCAAGGATGTTGGCGTGTGGTGGAAATGGAAGATCGAGCCCTACACCGTGGATGCCGTGCTGATCTACGCGCAACGCGGCCACGGTCGTCGTGCCAGTCTTTATAGCGATTTCACCTTTGCCGTATGGGATTCGCCCGCGCACGCCACCGCGCGTAACTTGGTGCCCTTCGCCAAAGCCTATTCGGGCTTGACCGACGCCGAAATGCACAAAGTGGATGCCATTGTACGCAAGACCACGGTGGAAAAATTCGGCCCCGTACGTAGCGTCACCCCGTCCATGGTCTTTGAACTGGGCTTCGAAGGTATCGCGCTCAGCTCACGTCACAGAAGCGGCATTGCCGTGCGCTTTCCGCGCATGCTGCGTTGGCGCCACGACAAGCCGATTGCAGAGGCCGACACACTAGCTACACTTTTTGTTCTACTACCCTCCGGAGCAATCAAACAAGAAGTGCCGCAACACGAGTCCGGGGTCCTTTCGTGATCCCATTGGCTGACACTGTCAGCTAGCGCCTTTCCATGAAACGTCGCGGCGTTACCGCCACGCTTGGCGAGCGCTGGTTCAAGCAGCGTGGCTGGCAGCCCTTTGCGTTCCAGCGCGAGGTCTGGCAATCCGTCGAACGTGGCGGTTCCGGCTTGCTGCATGCCACGACGGGTGCGGGCAAAACCTACGCGGTATGGCTCGCTGCCTTGAACCGGTTCGGCAAGCCAGGGCAAGCGAGGCGTACAAATGAAAGCAAGTCCGGCGCCAAACGTTTGACACCAGCGCCTCCCTTGACCGTGGTATGGATTACCCCGATGCGGGCGCTCGCCGCGGATACCGAGCGCGCGCTCATTGAACCGCTGGCGGATATGGATATGCCCTGGAGTGTGGGCGTCCGCAGCGGTGACACGAGCAACGCCCAACGAGCAAAACAGATACGACGGCTGCCGACCGCTTTGATTACTACTCCGGAAAGTCTGAGCCTACTGTTGACCAGGCCCGATGCCAGGGAGTTGTTTTCAACTTTACGCATGATTGTGGTGGATGAGTGGCACGAACTGCTCGGCAACAAACGTGGGGTGCAAACGCAATTGGCCTTGGCGCGACTGCGTCAGTGGCAGCCGACGTTAGTCACCTGGGGCTTATCCGCCACACTTGGCAATCTTACTTATGCTATGGACGTGCTATTGCCCGGCGGTGGCGGGCAGTTGGTGGAGGGCGAGGCGGCAAGAAACCTGCGTATAGACACGTTGTTGCCGCCAAGCATAGAGCGATTTCCGTGGTCCGGCCATCTCGGTCTACGCATGCTGCCGCAGGTGGTGGATGCAATAGCCAGTACCACTACATGTTTGGTATTCACCAACACCCGTTCGCAATGCGAGATTTGGTATCAAGCCTTACTCGAGGCGCGTCCGGATTGGGCAGGAATGATCGCGCTGCATCACGGTTCGCTCGATCGCCAGGTGCGGGAATGGGTAGAGCTCGCGCTTAAGCACGGGCGATTGAAAGCCGTGGTGTGCACTTCAAGCCTCGATCTGGGCGTGGATTTCCTGCCGGTGGAACGGGTGTTGCAGATCGGCTCGCCTAAAGGGGTAGCGCGTATGATGCAGCGCGCCGGGCGCTCAGGCCATTCGCCGGGTAGACCGTCACGCTTGACGATGGTGCCTACTCAGAGCCTGGAACTGCTGGAATCGATTGCCGTGCAGGACGCGATAGCGGCGCGTGGCCTGGAGCCGCGCTTCTCTCCGCACAAGCCACTGGATGTCTTAGTGCAGCACCTTGTTACGGTGGCATTGGGAGGCGGTTTCAGAGCCGACGAATTACGTAAAGAAATCGCCACGACGTTCGCCTACCGCGACCTTAGCGACGAGGAATGGCAATGGGCGCTCGGTTTTGTGCAACATGGCGGTAATGCACTGAACGCCTACCCGGATTATCGGCGCATTATTCCAGACGAGCATGGGCTATGGTGCGTGCCTGACGTTCATCTTGCGCGCCGTCATCGCATGAGCATCGGCACGATTGTCAGCGATGCCACCATGGCGGTCAGATTTTGGAGCAAGGGCGGCAGCGGCAAGACGCTGGGTTCGGTGGAAGAAAGTTTTATCGCGAGGCTCAAGCCCGGCGATCATCTTCTATTCGGGGGCAGGCTGTTGGAACTGGTTCGTGTGCACGAGATGACGGCCTATGTGCGCGTCGCAGTTGGCAGGAAGGCGGCCGTGCCTCGCTGGAATGGCGGCCGCATGCCGCTCTCCACCGAATTGTCGAATGCCGTGATGGCACGCATGGACGCGGCAGCGCATGGACGTTTTGATGGCGCCGAGATGCGGCTTTTGAAACCCCTGCTCGATGTACAACAGAGCTGGTCTGCCCTACCGACCCAGCGTACTCTGCTGGCAGAGGCGCTGCATTCGCGCGAAGGTTGGCACCTGTTTATCTATCCTTACGCCGGGCGCAATGTGCACCTGGGCATCGCCAGCCTACTCGCTTGGCGCATGGGTAAGTATCTGCCCAATACGTTTTCCATCGCGGTAAACGACTACGGGTTTGAATTATTGTCCGCTGTTGAGATTGATTGGGAGCAGCGTTTGAGTGCGGACATTTTCAGTACCGAAAATTTGCTTCAAGACGTGATCGGGAGTCTCAACGCTTCTGAATTGGCGCAGCGCCGATTCCGCGAAATCGCGCGTATTTCTGGTCTGGTGTTTTCCGGCTTTCCAGGGTCACCGAAGAGCGCCCGGCAATTGCAAGCTTCTTCCAGCCTATTTTACGATGTGTTTCGCAAGTATGATCCGTATAACTTGTTGCTGGCCCAGTCTCAGCGAGAGGTTCTGAGCGAAGAACTAGATGTGCAGCGGCTTACCGCTACGTTACTGCAAATGCAGAACAAACCTCTGCAATTGCAACATATCAAGCGTCCCACGCCGTTTGCCTTTCCGTTATTGGTTGAGCGCTTCCGAGAGAGTTCGAGTTCAGAAAAACTCACCGACCGAATTGCTCGCATGGTGGCAGATTTGGAAAGAGCCGCGGGCGACGAAGGCTATGATCCTGTGGCAAACATCCATGAACGCACCCGGTTCAGCACTGCCGAACCGCAATTCACACGGCGCGAACGCCACAGCAAGGATGGGCGACCCGGCATACGGGGCGTGCGCGCGAGGCAAAAAGTTTGAAGCGGCACTTGGCATTAAAAATCACGGGCTGCGAGGTTCTTTTGCTTGCCGCTAAGGCCTTGTACTGGCCCGAGCCGAAGCTGCTTTGCATAGCGGACGCGCATTTCGGTAAAGCTGCCGCCTATCGCGCGTTGGGGCAACCGGTGCCCCACGGCACAACCGCGGCTAACCTGTTGCATCTGGATGTAATGTTGGCTCAGTATCCTACCAACTTACTCATATTCCTCGGCGATTTTCTGCATGGGCCTCACTCACATTCACCCCAGACCGTGGCGGCCTTGCGGACGTGGCGGCAGCGCCACGCCGGACTCGCGTGCGTGCTGATACGCGGCAACCACGATTTCCGTGCGGGCGATCCGCCTGTTGACATGGGGATAGAAATGGTCAATGAGCCTTTGCTGCGTGGCCCGTTCGCGCTTCGACATACGCCCTGCGCCCATGCCGGCCACCACGTCATTGCGGGGCACATACACCCTGTATTTCAATTGCACGGAAAAGGGCGCCAGCGCTTGCGGCTACCTTGCTTTCACAATACGGATGAAATGACTGTACTGCCGTCATTCGGCGATTTTACCGGCGGTTACCCTATAGAAACTCGGCGTGGTAGTCGTATTTTTGTGACAGATGGTACCGGCGTGTGGCCGGTACCATCCAAAATGGAACCGAAAGAAATCGAATAACCGGTGCCGGATTTTGAGTTAGGTGACGAGCGCGCTAAGCAGAGGTTTTCTACGATTCAATTTAAGCCGCAGGAAAACTTGGCGAAAAGTACCGCGCTATGCACCGATGGATGGGACGGCATAACGATGCGCGGGCAACTTGGGGGGACGCGCACGCGCCCTTGATCTTCCCTGGGGACGCTGAAAAGACTGACGCCTTCCTCAGCGGGCCCTCCTCATTCAACTCTATTTTTGGAATCGCCGCATCGGCCTTGGCGCCTACCGGCGAGACACCATCCAGCGGCGAGTAGGCTCATCCGATATCATAATTGGCAACAAATCGGATAGGCAGGGTTTTGTTGTAACGGATTGCGCAATGGTACGGGGCATATACATCCGCCCGGCGCGAAGTCGGAAACCAACCGCGTGTGGGGGCCGAATTTGCAGGAATTAATCGCAACTCGCGCACCGAGAAACAGATTTGAACTCGCACGCGGGTAAGCGACTCACGCGAAGTGGTAGAGCGTATTCGTATCGCGTAGATAAATAGAATTCACACTGATTGTTGGATATTTGCAGTAGTTATTACATTCCGATTGTAAAAACTACCGACGCTGTATCTGTTTGCATATCGTGTGTCAGAGGCGTGATTCAATGGCATAGGAATTGCGTTATGAATTTTATCCATTGCAAATACCCAGCCATACCCGGATCAATTAGGTCTATTTCAAAAACTTCCCGTGGTTATTGCTAACGAGCATTTTGTGACCGTCGCAGTTGAGGATTAGTCAGCGTCTCAAGTTTCCACTCAACTCTTAAGCTAGTTTTTTCATTCATTTTTTTAAAGGAATAGAATGGCAACGAGCAAGAAAACAGGCAAAGTACCCAGTCGCACAGCCCGCAGCACGGCAAAACCCAGGAACTCCGACTCAGTGCGCAGCAGATCCGCCCCCGACGCGGACTTGCACACCAACGACGTGGGTGCGGAACAAGGCAGTGCCATCGACTATATTGTCGCAGCGGTTCCCTTTAATGCGACGAAAGAACTTGAATACGGCCATGAAAACGCGATCGC
Source organism: Burkholderiales bacterium (assembly GCA_046598945.1). Classification (GTDB taxonomy): domain Bacteria; phylum Pseudomonadota; class Gammaproteobacteria; order Burkholderiales; family JALYOK01; genus JALYOK01. The sequence goes on from JBKJHT010000108.1 coordinate 26,344, forward strand.
GCCGCGGCCAGGCGTTAATGTGGGACCTATTCCACAACCTTTAACAGCCAGTACCAGTTCAGAAGACAACGCCAACGACAAGTCCGCTGGTTCAGCCGTTCTCGGAACGAATCCGACTAATGAGTCGCTTCAACGGCTTCGCGTTGATGGGAGTGGCCAGGTGTTGACCACTAATCAGGGCGTCGCAATAGCGGATAACCAAAGTTCGCTGAAGGCGGGACTGAGGGGTCCGGCGCTTCTGGAAGATTTTGTGCTACGCGAAAAGATTACCCATTTCGATCACGAGCGCATTCCCGAGCGGGTCGTCCACGCTCGCGGCTCGGCGGCCCATGGTTTTTTCGAGTCGTATTCCGAACTCAGCAACTTGACCCGCGCATCACCGTTTGCCGCGGCGGGGAAGATCACGCCGGTTTTTGTCCGGTTTTCCACCGTCGCGGGAGAGCGAGGCTCGAAAGACACTGCGCGCGATGTGCGCGGTTTCGCGGTGAAGTTCTACACTGACGAGGGTAATTGGGATTTGGTGGGAAACAACATGCCGGTTTTTTTCATTCAGGACGCCATGAAGTTTCCAGATCTCGTGCATGCAGTGAAACCAGAACCGCACAACGGCATGCCGCAAGCCGGATCGGCTCATGACACGTTCTGGGATTTTGTATCGCTGATGCCCGAGTCAACACATATGCTGATGTGGGTCATGTCGGATCGCGCCATTCCCCGCAGTTTAAGGATGATGCAGGGATTCGGCGTTCACACTTTCCGACTGGTTAACCATAAGAACGATTCGCTCTTTTGCAAGTTTCACTGGAAGCCGATGTTCGGGACGCATTCGCTAACGTGGGATGAAGCGGTTAAAATTTCCGGCGCCGATCCGGATTTTCACCGGCGCGATTTGTGGGAGGCAATCGAGTCCGGCGATTTTCCGGAATGGGAACTAGGAATTCAAACCTTTACGGAGGAGCAAAGCGAGCAATTCAGCTTCGATGTTCTCGACGCCACTAAACTCATTCCCGAAGAACTCGTTCCAGTCGTGCCGATCGGACGTATGGTACTCAACCGCAACCCGGACAATTTTTTCGCGGAAACCGAGCAGGTTGCATTTTGCACGGCGCACGTCGTTCCTGGAATAGATTTTAGCAATGATCCGCTTCTGGCCGGCCGCATCCACTCCTATATCGATACGCAAATCACCCGGCTCGGCGGACCCAACTTTCATGAAATCCCAATCAACGCCCCACTCGCAGCGGTGCAGAACAACCAGCGCGACGGCATGCATCGCCAAGCGCTTCATCGAGGACGTGTTTCATACGAACCGAATTCCTTGGCCGGAGGTTGCCCTTTTCAGGCAGGACCCGCAGGATTCGTGCCTTTTCCGGCGCCGGTACGCGAAGACAAGGTGCGCGGTAAACCGGAAAAATTCGCTGAGCATTATCTGCAAGCGAAGCTGTTTCTTGACAGCCAGACCGAAGTGGAAAAGGCACATATCGTCGCCGCTTTCAGATTCGAACTCAGTAAAGTAACCGTTCCCGCCATTCGCGAGCGCATGCTCGCGTCATTGGTGAACGTATCGCCCGAACTCGCCTCATCTGTGGCTGAAGGTTTAGGCATGGAGGCGCCTGCCGCAATGCCAAGAGCGGTTCAAAATCCCCCAGCAGCGGAAGTTCACATTTCGCGGGCATTATCGTTAACGGCGTTACCTGGCAACTGTGGCATCCGCACACGCCAAGTGGCGATATTGGTCGCCACTGGCGTTCACAGATCGTCAATCGCGGCTATTCACGCCGCGCTGCTGGCAGAGGGTGCTGTCGCACACTTTGTCGGGCCCCGGGTCGGGAAATTTGTCGCGGACGATGGCGGCGAAATCGAAGCAAACAAGTCGATGGAAAATTCACCCTCAGTCCTGTTCGATGCACTGGTGCTGCCCGACGGCGAGCAAGCGATCGAAACGTTGGCGCGCGATGGCCACGTCATGGAATACGTGAAAGACCAATTCCGGCATTGTAAAACCATTCTCGCTCTCGGCTCCGGCCGATCATTGCTCGAGAAAGCGGGAATAATGGCCGGTGGGGAAGATGATCCGGGAATACTGTTTGGTGACATCAAAGAGGCGGAAAAAACGGCGTCGAAGTTTGTCGCTGCGATCGCCGTACATCGCCATCCGTCTCGCGACAGCGATCCGCCCAAAATATAATGAGTAAATAAATGCCGGCGAACGCGCGGTAACGCCGGCCCGATACCCGTTGTAAAGTCGTAATTGCGCGATCAGCGATTCCTCTTTGCGCCTGTACTGCGGACGGGTTGGGGGACGCGCTTTCGGCTGACATTCTGCTTGGCGCTTTTGATTAACGCAGCGCAATTGCTATCCGCCCCGTCACCGGGATCGAACAGTGGCGCCAACGCCAATAGCGGGTTAATCGCTCCCAGGGCCACAGCCGCTCCGGCGCGCGCCGCCAATGGACCCAGCGCGGGCCCGACCTCGGGATTCTTGAACGTGCCGCCGACGGCGATTGGGCCACGCAAAGCTAACAGGCTCATGCGTTTCGAGTCCGGAACGAGCTTTAGGCCATAGCGTTCATTGCGCAAATCTATTCTCCCCTCGCCGCGAATGTTTACTTCTGACGTATCAGCGATAAAGTGATTGGGGACGACGATGCCATCGCGCACCGTGGCGCTCACGACAACGCAGTGCACGGCAGCATTTTGATCGCCGCGCAACAGCGCCGTAGCCGCGTTAGCGAGGTCTATGTTGCTAAGCAACAGCGCCAGGGTGCTCACTTGTCCGCCGGACATAATGAGAGCGAGTTCACCATTGGCGGCCGCCGCCATGTCGGCAATCGAGTTACCTGCCGTGGCAAGCTTGGCGCGGCCGCCGAATTTTCCTGCGCTGCCCCGATCTGATTTGAGCTCCGGAAGGATGCGTTTTAGCTCCAAATTGCGTACCGTCGCATCGCCGCTGGTTCGTATTACGTCTTTGCGGGCGTCAAGTGTTAGGTTGGCGACGATGTGCCCGCCGGCTATCCCAAAGTCGAGCGGTACGAACTTAAGCTGGCCTTGTTGTAGTGTAAGGTGGCTAGAAAGGTTATCGAGTGGCCACTCGCCAGCCACCACCTGCTCGCCGCGATAGCGCACGTCGGCATCGCCTGCTCGTAGGCGTTCGAGGTTATAGGGCGTGGAAGAAAAAACGCGCCCTGACGCGGCTTGCTTTGCTTGTTGTTGCGCTTGGTCCGATGTCCTGCGTGTCGTTTCGCCACCCGGGGCAACGCCAACAAAACCTCCCAAATCTTTGTAGTTGAGTCGCCGAGAAACCATATTGGCGATAACCGTCGGCCGCTTACCACTGCGATCGACGCTAAAATCGCCGCTCAAATCACTGGAGCCGATTTCGCCGCTAAACTTTTGCAGCGACCATTTATCGCCTTCGCGAATCAACCGCCCGGCAATCGAATAGGGCGGCGTCCACGGCAGGGCAACCGGAATCATGGGAAATAGGTTGGACAAATCTTTCCCGTTCAATTTGAGTTGGCCGTCGATAGTCTCGAGTTTAAAAGGAACAAACGTTCCATTAAACGACGCCTGAGTGCTCCCTGCACGCGCTCGCACGTTTATGCGATAAGACCTGCCGCCTTGTGTCAGCGACAACAGGTTCGCTCCATCGCCCTCTAAATTGAACGGTTCGTTGCGTAAGAATCCCTCACCGGAAAACCTGATGAAGGATCTGTCCTGGGCCGCTTCGGAAGAAATGCCAAGGTTTATCGCCGTTTGCCTGTCGCTCGGTCGATAGCCCACGCGCCCTTTGATGATTTGGAGTTCGCCGATTGTCGGCGCTACGCCGCCGTTCGCCTCGCTTTGTGAGAACTGCCAGTTACCCTTGTTCTCGGCGTTGGTTTCGAGCAGTAAAACGGGTTCACTCAATTCTAGGAAGGGCAAAACTACCCGGCCATTGAATAGTTCGGCAAGGTCGATGCGAAACGCCATGCGTGCAACTTCACCCATGCGTGGCTGCGTTCCCCACGATGCATTGCCGAGTACCACATCGTGCATCTCGACCAAGGGCGCCCAGGATAATTTAACACGCAGATCTCCGTGGATGGCGAAGCTGCGCCCGGTTTTTTCGCTTACGTAGCGCGCCGCTTGGCCGCGCAGCATATTCCAATCGAAAAGCGCGATAATACCCACCACGGCGAGCAGGGCTGCGCCGACCACGACAAGGATTTTCGATCGCCTGTTCACCCTAGTTTATTCCAACGGTCCATCATTTTTTCTGGTAGCTTGGATGCAAGGGATTGTCACTGTCTTCATAGCGCTTCGTCCCCTCGCTCGCGCGGGAATCTTGCTGTTTGGAATCGTCGCCATTACCGAACGCCTCGCGGGGCATCGAAGCCGCAGCCGGCCGCCGCGCGTTGATCGCGGCCGACTCCCGTTTCTTTGCCTTTATTTTCGCCGTTGTGCGCGATGGCTGTTTCACTCGTCCATCATTCACTGGCGCCACTTTCGGCGGGCTCGTTGCCGGCTGAGTGACACCGCGTCGTGCGGTCGCGGATGCAGATTCATTTTTTTTCCGCACCTCTTTTTTTTCAGTCGATGCTTCGATCCTACCCGCAGCCTTTTGCGCCGGCTGAACGCGAACTTGTGGCTCGGGCAGCGTCAAATCGATTTTCTTTCCGGTTTCCTGAGCATGCTGCGCCTCGCGAGAACAGCCCGTGGAACTGAATAGCAATAAGCTTAAGCACGCCCATAGGAGCAGTTTTCCTATGATTCGCAAAGTACATACGGGCTTCCCCGTTAAATGACGGGGGCCCCATCCTCCTCGAGGAGGACAAAATACGAGTGCCAATGTCCACCTGAGCTGCTCACGCCCGAGCACGGGGAGATAGGGTGCTGACCGAACCGCAAGTCGGTCCGGGTAGGGGGTCCATCGACCCTCAACGGGATTGACGACGAGATTCACTGCGCACACCGAATTTTGCTACGCGGGATTCCACTGAGGCATTCTTTCACAATTTATCCTCCGGTTTTAGTTGTATGTTGCAAACGCCGTGCCACGGAGAACTTGCATTAATTTGAGCAATAACGCTGCGTTCTGGCGGCGTCCCTATAGTTCTTACATTCGACTCGGTAAATGGTACACAGGTTACAGATAAGCGCACTAGCGCAGATTTTTTTTGCGGGCACAGCAAGTGCCTTTTTTTGCGCCTCTTACCTGGTCACTGGCATGGCGCTTGCACAATAGCAAGAGCGGCAGTCGCGGAAACATTCGCAAAATCGCATTCCTTGACACTTGAAGACATCAAACCGAGTTGAAAATAATGAGCGCGTTCTCGAAACTGCAGTATTTCTGGAAGCTAGCCAAAGATTCGGTTGTGGCATGGATGGACGATTACGCGCCCAGCATGGGCGCCGCGCTGGCGTTTTACACCGTTTTCTCCATCGGGCCACTGCTCATTATCGTTATCGCTGTGGCGGGGCTGGTGTTCGGCCAGGCGGCGGCGCAAGGTGAAGTCGTCGCGCAACTACGTCAATTGCTAGGCGAAGAAGGCGCGGTGGCAGTACAAGCCATGTTGAAAAGCGTGAGAGACCCCTCGCAGGGAATAATGGCGGCGCTGGTCAGTCTGGCCATTTTACTTCTCGGCGCGACTACCGTGCTCGCAGAGCTGCAAAGTGCACTCGACCGCATTTGGAAAGCGCCAGCCCTAAAAGAGCCCGGCAGCGTGTGGTCGTTGCTCAGCGTGCGAATATGGGCGCTTGGCATGGTGCTCGGGTTCGGGTTTTTATTGCTGATATCGTTGCTTGCGAGCGCGGCATTATCCGCGCTGGGGAAATGGTGGGCAGGATGGTTTGGCGGCTGGCAATTGATGCTACAAGTGATTAATTTTTTCGTGTCGTTCGGATTGATTACCACCGCCTTCGCGATGATCTATAAATTGCTTCCACGTGTCAGCATTGCCTGGCGCGATGTTTGGATTGGAGCGGCGTTGACCGCGCTGCTGTTCACCCTTGGCAAATTCCTCATCGGAATGTATCTGGGGCGGAGCAGTATCGCCTCGGGTTTTGGCGCTGCCGGTTCGTTGGTGATTTTATTGCTATGGGTTTATTATTCCGCGCAGATATTTTTGCTGGGCGCTGAATTTACCCGAGTATCCGCGCAGCACCGTGGTGCGCACGCCTCAGACCGGAATCCCACGCTGTCACAGCCGTCGCCAAGCGTTAGCGCAGCGGTGGCGAGAATCGCCGCGCCGGAGAATAGCCCACTCCGTTCAGATTCGACACGGTGGGTTTCGAGCGCTGACGCGACACACGCCGACGCTGCCACAAAGTTGGTCCAACGAAGGTCGTCTAAAAGAATCGCTGTGGTGCTCGGCATTGGTCTATTGGGCGTGGCAATCGGTCGCCGCTTTGCCAAGTCCGGTAAACCGTTAGCAGCTTATTGGCGACGAGAGTAACGAAACCAGATTGACGTGACGCCGCAAGCTTGACTTCACGGAAGAGACTTATATTGATGCGCAACGAAATCTTTGGGGCGTTTGGTGAATATCGTACCCTCCCATCCGCAGGCTAAGGCATGACATTCGTAACGCAATAACGGTCTAAAAAGACTCACGACCCTATCCCCCAAATGTCGGGGAAAGCGGATGACAACGGCGCCACATTTAGGGCAACGTGGTTCGTTTTCCTGATGGAACGATGAAATCATTTAACCCCTTTTTTATGAAAGCCTGCTCGTTTTAGCTGACCATTAGTTCTTTCAATTGCGGTTTCAATACTGACGGACAACCGAAGCGCGTAGAGTGCAAGTCAACGTCGCCTCTAGACTGCGGCCGCCACTATCGCAAACTTCACCATTGCTCAAATTTGCATACAACGAATGTGTGATGTCAGTATCGGGGCGATGCAAGAGTTTATGCGCGGCAATTAGTTGAGGAATCGACCCCAATCCAGTAATGAAAAAGCACAGCTCATGCCAGAACGCGGCAATCACGTCCGGCTGCGAAAACAGTGCGAGAGCATGCTGGGGTGCGCATCAGCCAACCCAAGATCGCGAATTCCTCCCCACCGCAAGCGGTGGGGAATACTGCTCGTTTTTCAGGGAAGTTGAACTAGAGTATCTGTCCGCTGGACATATCATTGATAGACGTCTTCTCCGCGGTTGCGCTTCCATTCGCTTTCGAAATGTTTCGCATCCTCTCCCGAACGTGATTTAACGCCCATGACAATCCCGCCTTCTTTGATCCCTTTTTCGTAACGACTTACTCGTTCTTCGGGGATACCCCATCCTACGAGGCCTCCGACGAGGCCGCCTGTAAGCCCCCCGGCACCTGCGCCAGCGAGCGCTGCAGCCACGGGGCCCGCTACCACAAGCCCTAAACCCGGGATAGCGATTGAAGTTCCCACGGCCGCTAGTGCTGCCGCGATCGCTCCTACCGTTCCACCGATTGCGCCGCCGATCCCCGCTCCCTCGGCTGCCTTACTACCTAGCTCGGAGGTAACCTCCGAAGCGTCGCTGGAAAAGTGAGTTTTCCGCGTTTCGTCTGACATCAAGAGATTAACGTCATCCCGCCCGTACCCCCGGGCAGACACCGTCTCGTACGCGCGTTCGGCGCTTTCTCTATCTCTAAATAAGCCGGTGACCATTGGTGATTCGCTAGAACTCGTATTCGCATTACTCATTCGTTTTCTCCTCAAAATAAACGCTGGGGGGTTGTGTGTATCATTAAATGCCGCGACGTAAATTCACATCCACTTCGACATCATTGCTGAGCTAGGCGCCGTCGTTATATTTGGATAGTCTATTTTCATTCGTTCCAATCAAACTATTAGGATCGCAGAACAAATTCAGCGCCCGCCGTAATTAAGCGGCAGCAAGCGCTGTGCCATCACGCGCCACTTCTACGCCGCCTCCTGTTTAAAGAACGAGTTCCGTTCATAGGCCCCTCGGACTCAATGCGGAGTACCGATGAATCTGTCTTCGCCGCCTGGCTTAAGACATGTAAGAATTACCTAAGCTACTGTAACAATTACCGCGCGACCGCGTTTGGTAAGATTTATGACGCGCGTAGGTCCGCGATTGGCTGTGCTCAATTACCTCCGGCTCAGTAATTCTATCCTTCGCCAAACCGATCCATCATCACGAACTTGTCTCGACACTAAAATAATTTCGAGAAAAAAGCGCCTTGCTAAACTGGCCGATAGCAATCCGATGGGGCGGCGTGTCGACAGCGTCGCTCGTGTGAACGGACAAGCGAAAAACGCGTGGCTAGAGGAATGCGTCAATCCGACGGTTTAGTAGCCCAGCGGGGACACCCTAATTTAAGTTGCGAAGCGTTGGCATAGCCTTTGCTAAAGTTGCGTTGACAGCTTACTAACTAACTGGAGTTCTTGACGATGGTTACTTCCAATGTAGCAACCACTGACGTCCTAGGGCGAGAACGCGTTGTGCCCGCTGGTGATTCCAACGACTCGCGTGCGTTTTTAAGCGGCGTATCTTGGGGCGCGATAGCGGCGGGGGCGGTCGCCGCTGCAGCGCTGTCCTTGATTCTATTAATGTTAGGGATCGGCCTGGGATTGTCGTCAGTCTCACCGTGGGCCCAGCAAGGTATTGGGGCCTCGGCTTTCGGACTATCAACCATTCTGTGGTTGACTTTCACCCAACTCGTCGCCTCCGGAATGGGCGGCTACCTAGCCGGGAGGCTAAGAACCAAGTGGATTGCGGTCCACACGGACGAAGTCTACTTTCGCGATACCGCTCACGGTTTTTTGGCGTGGGCAACGGCATCTCTCGCCACCGCCACGTTGTTAACTTCCGTGATTGGGTCGATCGTCAGCGGCGCTGCTTCTTTGGCGGCTACGGTCGCGACGACCGCGACGGCCACTGCCGTGGGCGGTGCGGCCACAGCCGGATCGGGAATCGCAAAGTCTACTGCTGAAGGCGGTCCGATGGGATATTTCGTCGAGTCGTTATTCCGCGGATCCCCATCACCAGCGTCCAGTGGCGCTGTTGCCGCAAGCGCGGCTTCTGGAAGCGCTTCTGGAGATAGCCTTGCGACCGCCGTGCCAGAAACCACGCGAATTTTCAGCACCGGCATTCAAAAAGGTGCCCTGCCCGACGAAGACGTTCGGTATGTCGGTCAGGTGGTTGCCCAGCGGACCGGACTAGGCCAAGTCGAAGCAGAAAAGCGGGTACGTGAAACCTTCGCTCGCCTGCAGGTAAATTTGCGCGAGGCGGAATTAGCCGCTAAAGACGCGGCCGACAAGGCCCGTAAGGCGTCCGCCTATGGGGCGCTGTGGCTGTTTATTTCATTACTCATTGGTGCGTTCACAGCGAGCCTAGCTGCCACTTTCGGGGGACGGCACCGCGACCTTTAACCTAATTCATCAGGAGCAACTAATGCGATCATTACTTTTATTTTTTCTGGGTATTCCCATTCCGATTATCATTCTATTTGCACTCTTAATGTAGTAAGAGAAAGCGCGTATTGGTCTGATCTCAAAATTGACATCAGCCGTAGGTTA
>JBKJHT010000131.1:0-4252 GCA_046598945.1 Burkholderiales bacterium
CATCAAAGCCGCTCGACTCGCCAAGGGCCTCACTCAGGAGGATTTCGCTCGCGCGGCTTTGATGTTTTGCAGTATTGGCGAAAGATGTTTCATGCGCCAATAATGGCGCATATAGAAATTAATGTCAAGTAGTATGCCAAATATGGCGCATTCAGTCACGAATCAGCGATTGCTGTCAAGCGCGGTCCCGGCGTGCGCGAGATGCGCGGCGCTGAAAAGACGCTGGGGCTGAAAAGACGCTGGGGCTGAAATCGTAAATTCAACGGCGAGGAACCGTTCGACTATAAACAACAAACATGAATGGCATGGAATGAAAGGGGTCGAATTCGGTGTGAGAAAAAAACAAACCCTAGCATCCACGCGCCTATCCAAGCACTTTCGTCCTGTGATCTTCGCCAATACTAGCGTTTTAAAAATTGACGAAGCCGGATGAATCTGGCCACCATCATCACTTCGCCATATTCAACGGCACCAAAACACCATGCACGCAAAGCCCACCCGAGCCACGAAGAACGTAGCCAAGAAAACGCGCCCACCGCTCCTTGAAAAACTGAGTCTTCACCCGCGCAATCGCCATCGCGGTCGTTACGATTTCGCGCAACTCTCACAGGCTTTGCCGGCGCTTAAGAATTTTCTTGTCGCCAATCCGTTCGATGCCAACGAATTGACCATCGACTTCGCCAATCCCGCTGCGGTGATGACACTGAATGCCGCGCTGTTGAAAGCTTTTTATGCGGTCGAGTCGTGGCGTGTTCCACCGGGCTACCTGTGCCCGCCCATTCCCGGCCGCGCGGATTATGTACATCATGCGGCCGATCTGCTTGCGCGAGATCGCAACGGCATTATCCCGCGCGGGCCGGATATTCGGGTGCTCGATATCGGTGTCGGCGCGAATTGTATTTATCCGTTGATCGGCCATCACGAGTACGGCTGGCGGTTTGTGGGAAGTGATACCGACGTCGTAGCGCTCGCCGCCGCGCAACGGATCGTGGATGCGAATGTAAGCACAGGTGCAAAGGCAGACCTGTCGGCGGCGATTGAATTCCGGCTGCAAGCGCCGCCGCAGAAAATTTTCGAGGGCATTCTCACGCCGGATGATCGCTTCGATTTTGTTCTCTGTAATCCACCATTCCACGCCTCCGCGCGGGCAGCCGAAGCGGGCGCCGCGCGCAAATGGAAAAATCTGGGCAAGACGGGAAATCTCGAATCAAATCCCAAACTGAATTTTGGCGGTCATGCGGCGGAGCTTTGGTGCGAGGGTGGCGAGGTCGGGTTTGTGGGTCGCATGGTGGCGGAAAGCGCACAGCTTCAAACGCGGAGCCAAGCGCAGGTGTCGTGGTTCAGCGCGCTGGTGTCGCGAGAGGAAAATCTGCCTGCAATTTATTCCGCCTTGAAAGCAGTAGGCGCGCGCAGGGTTGAAACCATCGACATGGCGCAAGGCCAAAAGAAGAGCCGCATCGTCGCCTGGCATTTTCGGTAAAAAATTGCAGAAGCCTCATGGGGTCGGAGTCAAAAAGTTTTTTCTGGAATCAATTTGACACTCACACCTCGATACACCAATCACGGCCGACGTATTTCGAGATATGGCAATTTTTGACAAACGCCTGCTGACTATTTACCCCAACCCCCGACACAAAAAACCCAATTAATGACTCCTTATGGAGCATGGGTTTTGCGGCTCGGTCGGCGGCAAAGATTGCGACTATTCCCGTGGTTTTTTTGTGAGGAATGTAAAAACCAAAACCCGTTTATCCCGCGCCCAGCCCTGGCGCGAAAAGCGGCATAATATTATTCGCAATAAAGTTGTTCCAAAAATCCGCGATCCCATATCGCACCAACCTGAGGAGAAACACATAATGATCAAAACGAAATTAGCGGTCCTGATCGGCGTGGCGACGCTGGCACTGAGCACGGCAGTGTTTGCCGCCGAATCGCTGCAGGGAACAGTTTCAAAAGTCGAGGAAGACGGCAAGTACGTCACCGTCAAGGCGGCTGATGGCAAGGAAACACGGCTCAGGGTTAGTAGCAAACGCACCAAACTCGAAGGTGTCAACGATAGCGCCGAACTCAAGGCCGGGCAAAAGGTGACGGTCACCCATGCGGATGGCGAGGTGCAAAAATTGAGCACTCCAGCAAAGTAACATCAGCAATACTTGCAACAACACTTGGGGTCAGAGCAAGCATTCGTTTCAGAAACGCTTATTCTGACCCCGAAAGTTTTTGAAGATTTCTTGCTTAATGAAGCAAAGTTTGAAATGACAGGAGAGGGATGGCGCCATCAATTCCACATGGCAGCCCCCTATCAAAAAAAACAAGGGCTAGTATCGATAACTTCTGCTGAGCTCATGCAACATGTAAGTCGCGACCAAATGGGTAATCCTTTTAATTCCAAAAGTGACGGTGTCGCCCGTTGGAATTGAAGACGGTCTTGCTGATTTTTTCGATCCTGCAAGTTACCAAACGCTCTGCGGGTTGAGTGATTGCCAGAGTCTCAGTAAACTGGGCAAAATGCCAACAGAAAATGATGCCGGTCCGAACACGGCCGAATCCTTCGAAAGCGCCATTGGCGACATTGACACGCTCGTCGTCGCCGACAAATTGCAACTGCTCTACCGACAGTCGCTGCATACCGTGTTTTCTTCGCTTGTGGCGGCATCGTTGTGGGCGACGATCATGTGGCCCGTCGCGACAAGGGCTACCCTGACGCTGTGGATTGTGGCAATGCTCGCGGTCTCCGTTACGCGCGCGGGCTTGTTCTTTGCCTATCATCACTATCGCCCAGAGGGCCAAGCCATACTGGCATGGCGACTGCCCTACATGTTTTCACTTTTTTTTTCCGCAGGCGTGTGGGGTTCGGCTGCATTGGTTACGCCAGGCGGATCACTTCTCTACCTTTGTATCACCTACGTATTCCTGATCGGCTTGGCGGGTGCCGCGCTTCCCGCTTACGGTGTGTTTATGCACATGGCGGTCGGCACAATCTGCGCACTGTTGATTCCTATCCTGGCGATATTCCTGCTGGGCGACGAGCCCGTCACCATGCTTCTCGCCATTTCGGGGATCTGGTTTTTTTTCGCCTCGCTGCGCTCGCTATCGATGCATAACGCCTCGATCACGCAAAGCTTTCGTCTGGGTCACGAGTTGCGCGCGGCCAACTTCGCGACTGCACTACTTGCCAATACGGATGGGTTAACCGGCCTCAACAATCGACGCGCCTTCCGCAATGCCGCCACCGCTTTGCTCGAATTGTCTTCTCGTGAAAAACGTCCTGCAACCATGATGCTCATCGACATCGACAACTTCAAGCAGATAAATGATCGATATGGACATAGCGTCGGCGATGCCGCGCTTCTTCGTCTGGCAGCAACACTGACCCAGCAGTTACGCGGTTCCGATTTGTGCGCCCGTATCGGCGGCGATGAATTTGCCGTGCTGTTACCGAATACCTCGGTGGAAACGGCGCGAGATGTTGCCGACAAGTTGCGCAGCACGATTCAGTCGGAGGGCAATGGACCGCTACGTGTCGGCGAGCTTTCGTTGAGCATTGGTCTCGCCGAAGGCAGCGCATTGGTTGAGGCACTTCTGCAACGTGCAGACGCCGCCATGTACGAAGCCAAGCGCAGCGGCAAAGGACGGGTTGTAGTGGCGCCTGCAGTCTCTTGAATCAGGCTCTGCTTTCATGACATAAAAATTTGTAGCACTAGCACTGTCGGGTCTTTCCACCAATTTATGCCCCAAGATCCGCGCCAGTTATAGACTTTGAAATTTGTCCTCGACTCCAAGTGTTGGTAAAACAGTTAGGGATTCTCGATAAGACTGTGAATTTTTATTGCTTCGTATTCTGCACTTTCAACACCTTCGGCGACTCCCCGCGCTTCGTCAAAATGTTGCCCGATGGCGGCATTGTCATCGGCAAACACGTCCGCATTTTGCAGCGGAGTATCAGTCGTTTTCTTGTTCATACTCATTGTCCTGCAGTGCGCGGCTCACTACCATGAATCAGATAAACAGTCGGCACGCGTTCCAACCAACACCTATAAGCTAATAGCGCCGACTCATTCACGCTCCCGGAGGAGAAGACATCATGAGCTACAACATTCTTATCATGGGCGCGTCTTACGGCTCATTACTCGGTGCCAAAATGCTCCTGGCTGGCCACAACGTGACGCTGGTCGGGCTGCCTGCCGAAGTCGAAATATTCAATCGTGACGGTGCGCGGGTGCGCTTGCCGGTGAAAGGCCGCGAGGGGCTG
>JBKJHT010000166.1:0-13511 GCA_046598945.1 Burkholderiales bacterium
ACCGGCGCCGGAATGCACGGGGTGGCGACTGCGACGGTAGCGGCCCGCTACGGCATGGAGTGCGTCGTATACATGGGGTCGGAGGACACCAAACGCCAGGTGCAGAACGTGTATCGCATGAAGCTGCTCGGCGCCAGCGTGGTGCCGGTGGAATCGGGTTCCAAGACGCTGAAGGACGCCCTGAACGAAGCGATGCGCGACTGGGTGACCAACGTCGAAAATACTTTTTATATTATTGGCACCGTCGCGGGTCCCCATCCGTATCCGATGATGGTGCGCGATTTTAATTCCATTGTCGGCAAGGAATGTCGTACCCAAATGCCCGAGATGTTAGGGCGCCAACCCGATGCGATTTTGGCCTGCGTCGGTGGTGGCTCCAATGCAATGGGCATATTTTATGATTACATCACGGACGAAAAGGTTCGGCTGATCGGTGTCGAAGCCGGTGGTAAAGGGCTCGCGTCGGGTCGGCACGCGGCGCCCTTGTCCGCAGGAACACCCGGTATCTTGCACGGCAATCGTACTTATCTCATGCAGGATGAGAACGGCCAAATCATCGAAACCCATTCGATCTCCGCCGGACTAGATTATCCGGGCGTCGGGCCGGAGCATTCTTACCTGAAAGATTCCGGTCGCGCCGAATACGTTGCGGTCACTGACGACGAGGCTCTCAAGGCGTTCCACGATCTGTGCCACTACGAGGGCATTATCCCTGCGCTGGAATCGAGTCATGCCACCGCCTACGCCGCGAAGATCGCCCTGACCATGGCCAAGGATAAAGTCTTGTTGGTCAATCTGTCCGGACGCGGCGACAAAGATATGCATACCGTGGCGCAGGCCTCTGGCCTGCAACTATAAATCGCAGAACTCAAAACAGAAAAAACGATCTCCCATGTCACGTATCACGGCAACGTTTTTAAAATTGCAAGAGCAGCACAAAAAAGCCCTTATCCCGTTTGTAACGGCGGGTGACCCGTCACCCGAGTTGAGCGTGCCCTTGATGCACGCAATGGTCAAGGCGGGGGCCGACATAGTTGAGTTGGGTATTCCATTCTCCGACCCAATGGCCGACGGACCGGCAATCCAACGATCCAGCGAGCGAGCCATCAAACTTGGCGTGGGTCTGCGCAACGTCCTCGGCTATGTTGCTGAATTCCGCAAAACCAACGATACGACCCCGGTGGTTTTGATGGGTTACGCCAACCCGATCGAACATATGGGCTACGAAGCCTTTGCCAAGGCGGCGCGCGCCAGCGGTGTGGACGGCGTGCTGGTGGTGGACTATCCGCCGGAAGAGGGCGGCGACTTGTTCAAGTACCTGGGCGAGCAGCAATTGGATCCCATTTTTCTGTTGGCGCCAACCTCAAGCGATGCACGCATCGCCGCCGTTGGCAAATTGGCGCGGGGCTACGTTTATTATGTGTCGCTTAAGGGGGTCACGGGTGCAGCAAACATTGATTTGACCGAAGTGGCGGCGAAGTTACCGCAGATCAAAGCGTCGGCCCAATTGCCAATCGGCGTTGGCTTTGGCATACGCGACGCCGCAACAGCAAAAGCCGTTGCCGGTATTGCCGATGCAGTCGTCATCGGCAGTCGAATTATTCAAGAGATCGAGAGTTCCAATGCCAGCAACGTGCTCGATAACGTCAGCAAGTTACTGAGCGGGATTCGCACTGCGATGGACGCCGGCAACCCATGAGTTGGTTTAAGAAATTATTGCCGCCACGCATCAAGCGCGATTCGGGTACTGGCAAGAAAGCCACGGTGCCGGAAGGGCTGTGGGTCAAATGTTCCTCCTGTGATGCAGTGTTATATCGCGCGGATTTGGACAAAAATCTCAATGTGTGTCCGAAATGCAGTCACCACAATCGCCTTGGTGGCCGCGCGCGGCTGGAGTTGCTTTTGGATGAGGAGACGCAATTTGAGATCGGTGCAGACATTTACCCCGTCGATAGTCTGAAATTCAAGGACAGCCGAAAGTATCCCGAGCGGCTCGACGAGGCGCAAAAATCGACTGGCGAGACCGACGCGCTGGTTGTGCTTCAGGGCACGGTTAAGTCTGTCCCGTTGGTCGCTGCGGCGTTCGAGTTCGATTTTATTGGCGGCTCCATGGGGTCAGTCGTCGGGGAGCGGTTTGCGCAAGGTGTAGAAGCCGCAATCGAGCAGCGCCTCGCGTTCATATGCTTCTCCACCAGCGGTGGCGCGCGTATGCAAGAGGGCTTATTTTCCTTGATGCAAATGGCCAAAACCAGCGCCGCGCTGGCGTTGTTGGCGGACGCCAAGCTGCCGTACATTTCGATCTTAACCGATCCAACCATGGGCGGCGTGTCGGCCAGCTTTGCTATGTTGGGTGATGTGATCATCGCCGAGCCCGGCGCCCTGATTGGGTTCGCCGGACCGCGGGTAATCGAGCAGACCGTACGTGAGACGCTCCCGGATGGCTTCCAACGGGCGGAATTTTTGCTGGAAAAAGGCGCGATCGACATGATCGTCGACCGTCGTGAAATGCGAGATAAATTGGCGAGCCTTATCACCATGATGATGAGACTGCCTGCCTTGGCCGCGTCCTGATCGATTATTACCGTTGGCCGCAACCTCGTTAGCCGATTGGCTGGTTCATCTCGAAAGTCTCCATCCTAAAACGATTGCATTAGGTCTTGAGCGCGTGAGCGAAGTCAAGGCGCGCCTTGATCTCCATCCGACGTTCACCATCATCACCGTAGGCGGAACTAATGGCAAGGGTTCGACCTGCGGGATGTTGGAAAGCATTCTCGGTATCGCAGGCTATCGCACCGGGCTGTACACCTCGCCGCATTTAATTCACTACAACGAACGCGTTCGCATTGGTCGCCAAGCGGTCGACGATACTGCGCTAAGTTCAGCGTTCCAAGCCGTTGAGAATGCCCGTGGCGACCTCCCGCTCACCTATTTCGAGTTTGGCACACTCGCTGCCGTGTGGCTATTTGTTGAGCGCAAAGTTGACGTCGCCATATTGGAGGTTGGGCTGGGCGGGCGGCTGGATGCGGTTAATGCGTTTGACGCCGATTGCGCGATCGTCACCAGCATCGGCTTGGATCACACCGAATACCTGGGTCAAACCCTCGACGCCATCGGCATGGAAAAGGCTGGGATTTACCGCCCGGCAAAGCCCGCCATATTCGGCGATGAAGGCATGCCGCGCACGATTTCCGACCGCGCTAATCAGATCGCCGCCGATTTACAGCAGTTTGGGAAAGATTTTCGTTTTTCACGGCAAGACACCCAGTGGCAATTTCATGGTCGCCGTGGCAATCACCACGGATTGCCCTATCCGGCGCTGCGCGGTGGCTATCAACTCAAGAATGCCAGCGCCGCGCTCGCCGGGCTCGATGAACTCAAGATACCATTGCCGGTCGCCCTGCAAGACATTAAACGCGGGTTATTGGAAGTCGAGCTACCGGGCCGTTTTCAAGTGCTTCCCGGCCGGCCCACCGTGATTCTAGACGTTGCTCACAATCCGGCAGCGGTCGGCGTATTAGCGCAACAGCTTGGCAATATGGGACGCTTTCGCCAAACCCATGCGGTGTTTGGAATGCTCAAGGACAAGGACATCGCCAGCGTGGTCGGTGTGATGACGAGTTTGGTCGATACGTGGCACCTTGGGTCGATCGACGCCGCCCGTGGCGCCAGCGCCGAGGAACTTCTGCTTCATTTGACAAAACTTAACCTAGGACGCGAAGTAATTTGTTACCCTTCCATTGCGCTTGCTTACGATGCCGCCTGTCGTGCGGCGTCGCAAAATGATAGAATCATCGTCTTCGGCTCGTTTTATACGGTTGCCGAAGTAATCAAGCGTCTTTAGCGTAATTTTTTCTATGCCTCTTCCTATCGGTGACGACGAACTCAAACTCAAACAACGAGCGCGACGACGCCTAATCGGCGCCGTTACGCTGTTGGCCGCCTTGGTGCTGATCTTGCCGATAGTATTGGACAAGGAACCCAAACACGCGAGCGATGACATTGCGGTGCATATCCCCGCGAAGGAAAACGTACCGTTCAATCCCGATTTGGCGCCCGTTGAACCGGAACCAAAGCCTGAGCCAGTAGACCCACCCGAGCCCGTAGTGAACACGCCAACGCCCGCCGTGCCGGACGATGCGGAAGCACCGCCGTTGCCGCCCATTAACAAACCCATCAAATCCATCAAACCCGACCCCGAGCGAGGGTTTTTCGTCCAAGTCGGTGTGTTTTCCAAAGCCGAGAATGCTAAATCGGTGCAGGCGAAGTTAGCCACGAATAAGTTAACCGCGGTCACGGATCGGATAAAAACATCTGGGGGCGAGCGTAGCCGGGTGCGGCTTGGGCCGTTCGCCACGCGCAATGAAGCAGACAAAGTCCTATCAAATGTGAAGCGCATTGGCGAGAAAAATGCCGTCGTTATTAGCATCGAGCCGCGGCGTTAGCCCGTTGCAACGAACACAGCCCATGACCTTATTCGATTATTTTGCTATCGCGATTGTCGGCATTTCCATGCTGCTGGGATTGATGCGCGGTGCGATCAAAGAAGTGTTTTCTTTGGCATCGTGGATCATTGCCTTTATCGTCGCAAGACTATTCAGCGTGCAATTCGCACAAATTTTGGAATCGGCAGTCTCCAATTCGTCCCTACGTCTTCTCACCGCGTTTATCATGCTGTTCATTTTGGCGCTGATAGTCATGGGGCTGATCAGTTTGATGCTGACGGCGGCAATAAAGAGAATCGGCCTTGGCTCGCTCGATCGTCTACTCGGGACAGTCATCGGTTTTTTGCGCGGCGTGGTCATCATGCTGGTGCTGGTTATTCTCGGCGGTATGACGGCCTTGCCGCAACAGTCCGACTGGCGTAACGCGTTCACAAGTGGGTGGTTCGAGGTGCTCGCGCAGGCCGTGAAGCCTTGGCTACCCGAGGCAATGGCGAAGCGCATTCATTTCCGGCAAGCGGCCGAACCATCGAAATAGCGGACAATCGATTATGTGTGGAATCTTAGGAATCGTCGGCAAAGGCCCGGTCAATCAGCTTCTCTACGATGGGCTGCAAGTCTTACAGCACCGCGGACAGGACGCCGCCGGCATCGTCACCGCCCATGGCAACACCTTCAATATGCACAAAGGCGGCGGCTTGGTGCGTGATGTATTCCGGACGCGCAACATGCGTTCCCTGGTCGGCGATATGGGTATCGGCCATTGCCGTTATCCCACTGCCGGTTCGGCGTTTTCCAATGCCGAGGCGCAGCCGTTCTACGTTAATTCTCCATTCGGCATTGTTCTGGGGCACAACGGTAATTTGACCAATACGGAACAACAGCGCCGCGAGCTGTTCCGTGAGGATTTGCGCCACGTCAACACCAATTCCGATTCCGAGGTGTTGCTTAATGTGTTGGCCCACGAGCTGCAAGACGCAGCGGCCGGTATCCGCCTTACGCCGGGGGCGATTTTTAGCGCCGTCGCGGGGGTTCATCGCCGCTGTCGCGGCGCCTATGCCGTGGTTGCCATGATTGCCGGTTACGGGCTGTTGGCGTTTCGCGACAAACACGGTATTCGGCCGCTAGTGATCGGTTACCACGATACGCCAAAAGGCCGGGAATATATGCTCGCCTCGGAAAGCGTCGCCCTCGATACCCTTGGCTTTCACATCCTGCGCGATGTCGAGCCGGGCGAAGCCATTTATATCGACGAGGAAGGTCGATTCGCCAGCCGGCAGTGCGCGATAAAACCTTCCCATCACCCGTGCATTTTCGAGTTCGTCTATCTCGCTCGACCCGACTCCATTATCGACGGCATCTCCGTATATGAAACCCGGTTGCACATGGGCGAAAATCTGGCGGATAAAATCAAACGGGTCGCGCCCGACCTGGACGCCGACATCGTCATTCCGATTCCTGATACCAGTCGACCGAGCGCCATGCAACTCGCTACACGGTTGGGTTTGCCCTACCGGGAGGGTTTTATCAAGAATCGCTACATCGGCCGAACCTTTATCATGCCCGGCCAGTCCGAGCGTAGAAAGTCGGTACGCCAGAAACTGAACGCGATCACCATGGAATTCAACGGCCGCAATGTATTGCTGGTGGACGATTCCATCGTACGCGGCACCACCAGCCGCGAAATTGTGCAAATGGCGCGCGACTGCGGCGCGAAAAAAGTGTACTTCGCCTCGGCGTCGCCGCCGGTGCGTTTTCCCAACGTCTACGGCATCGACATGCCGACCAAGCATGAATTCATTGCCACTGGCCGCAACGACGACGAGATCGCGCGCGAGATCGGCGCCGACGCGGTGTTTTATCAGGATTTGCCGGCACTGATCGACTCCGTGCGGGCGTGCAATCCAAACATCACACATTTTGATACGTCCTGTTTTGATGGGAATTACATTACCGGCGATGTGACGCCGGAATATTTAGCCGGGCTCGAAGAAACCCGCGCGGACAGTGAGCGCCAGATGAAAACTCACCTATCCTCATTCCAACTCGATTTGGAATTGAATACTGTCGATTAGATTTTTTTAACTGTTTTTTGGAGAGTGAAAATGGAACACAAATTACCCGATCTACCCTACGCCATGGATGCACTGCAGCCGCATATTTCCAAGGAAACCTTGGAATTTCACTACGGCAAACATCACCAAACCTACGTGACGAATCTGAATAACCTGATTAAAGGTACGGAATTCGAAAACATGGCGTTGGAAGATATTGTGAAAAAATCCGCCGGCGGCATGTTCAACAATGCGGCCCAGATCTGGAACCACACGTTCTACTGGTTTTGTCTGAAACCGAATGGCGGCGGACAGCCAACGGGCGCTTTGGCCGACGCCATTAACAAAAAATTCGGTTCCTTCGACGAGTTTAAAAAGCAATTCACCCAGACTTGCGTGACCACCTTTGGCTCGGGTTGGGGCTGGTTGGTAAAAAACGCCGACGGTTCGATTGAACTGATGAGCACGTCCAACGCGCAAAGCCCCATGACGTCTGGCAAGACCGCGCTGTTAACCTGCGACGTATGGGAGCACGCCTACTATGTCGATTATCGCAATCGGCGTCCCGACTATGTCGCGGCATTCTGGAATTTGGTCAACTGGGATTTCGTCGCGAAGAATTTCGCTGGCTAGGTCTAGCGCGTACCGATGAAAAGGCCGCTTGATGCGGCCTTTTTTAATGGTATCGCCGCGGCTGGCAGCGCACTTGCCTGTGTAGCGGGTATGCCTGACAGTCTGCGCCCTGATTGGCTCCCAGGCCATCTGCTGGTGAATCCCAAGCGCGAAACCTGCATTGACAAATTTCTCGCCTAGGCTACGCTCACAATTCGAACAACAAGAAAGTAGAACATGAAAATCTTAATAATTAGTGCGGTTGTTGCCTTGGCAGGAGGTATTCTCGTGGCATTTATTTGGTTCTCTCCCGGAAATCGCCTCGCGCGTTGGGCGAAACAAGCCCATCGCTGGGATTACGCGACGGCAAATGCGCGTTTTCAAGAAGCGCGGCGCACCGTGGTCGCGCAGCTTCGCCACCCGGAAGGCGTTACCGGTCAGACCTTGTCCGATGCCGCTTTCCTAGTTGCGATCGCCTGTACCGATCGGATCAATCAATTGAACGGCAAGGAACATGGCGCTCGCCACCATGAACGCATTCGCCGCAATCTATTGCGCACATTCCAACGCGAAGCGGAATACTGGGTTGCCGGGGAATACGGAATTGATGCGCTCGGTAGTGATCAGGAGCCCGCGTTATTTGCCAGGCACCGCAATCAACATTCCGGTTTATCGCAGCACGCGAACTAACTCGTTGCTCTAATTGGCCATTACGTCGAAATAGCGCCGCCCGACAACAGCTTGATTCTCATAAATTGAGCCCTGATTAAGCGCGGGCGGGTAGGGCATGCGGATCGAGCCCGGTGTCGTGCGCGGTTCCACGGTGGGTTCCCCGCAGATCATACGGCTATCGAACTCGTCCAGATTCGTCCAATTCACCAGCGGCCAGGCATCAGCGGCCGAACATTCATAAAGCAACAACTGACGCGGCTTATCCGAGGTGTTTTGCGCCGAGCCATGCACCAATCGCACGTGATGAAATGAGCAGGCGCCTGCGCGTCCGGTCGCAGCGAGGGCGGATTTGAAATCCAGCGGCGCCGCTGCAGGATCCAGGGCGCCGCAAAATCGACCATTGGCATGGTGGTCGTAAGTTGGTCCCTTGTGCGAGGCGGGTAAATACAACATCGGCCCATTCTCCGGCAACACGTCGTCCAGCATTACGCCAATCGCCAAGATGTCGTCGTTGGTGTGCGGATAAAACGCCCAGTCCTGATGCCATTCCACCGGCGAGCCATAGCGCGGCGCTTTGATATTAAGCTTAGAACCGTGCAAACGAATGTTCGGGCCGAGCAACTTGGTCACGATAGCCACCATGCGCGGACTCTTGATGAACTCCCAAAATAGCGGGTTTACGACGTGGGGCTTTTTGATGCGACGCACGCGCGGATCGTCCGGCGTATGGCTCGGCTCGAAGTCGTACACGTCGTCGTGGGTCAGTTTACCCTGGGCGCCGGCGAGGATGCCGTCAATTACGCGGCGCGCGGCATTAAGCTGATCGCGATCCAGTACGTTTTCGACCAAGATGCAGCCTTCTTCATGATAGCGCGCGACGTCGTGGTCGGAAATCATCGGTTATTTCCGCGCGGTTTTGGCCGCCAGCGTCTCGTCGAAAAATTTAAGCACGTGGCCGATTAATTGTTTCTCATGGCCCTCGAAAAAATGCTCGGCGCCCGGTTCCATCACTTGCCGCGAGCCTTTCACTTTCACCTGTGCCAGTTCCTTGATGCGCTCGCCAACATACCACAGCACCACGTTGTAATCTTTTTCGGTATACAGATCCAGTACCGGCACCGGAATATGGATCGGTTTGTCGTAAGTGCCATGAACCATGCCGATCGACACCCAGGCGAACAGCGCGGGGTTGTCTTCGTCGCGCCACATATACTCGTTCACCATGCGCGAGCCCAGGCTGTGGCCGACGAAGGCAATGCGTTTGTAGCCTTTGTCCTGTAGAAATTTCATGGCGGCGTAAATGCGCTCGACCGCTTCGGGGAACAACGGTTCGTAGTGATTAAACTTTGCCGCCGGCGACAGCACGACTTGTTGAATCGATAACGTCGTATAGCCATGGTCCGGCAACGCCGAGCGTAGCGGCCCGACCACCTCGTAGTCCGGATGCCAACCACGGCCATGAACCAATATCACGGCGGCTTTTGGTTTTTTCGGTTCGGTCAGCAAACTCAAAAATTTGATGCCAGACTTGGTCGTCAGATAAACCGGATCGCCGACCACTACGTTCGGCACAATCTCATCCGCCCATTTTTTTTCCCGAGTGTAGTCCGGCGGCGTGTCTTCCGCAATCGCCGGAAACGCGAAACAAAATAAAACGAGCGCGATGAGTTTTTTCATGGCTTTCTTAACGCTTACGGCAGCAAAATGGTTGAGCCGGTGGTTTTGCGCGCTTCCAAGTCCTGATGGGCTTTGGTTGCGTCCTTCAAGGCATACGTCTGACGCACATCGATTTTCACCTTGCCCGAACCCACCATATCGAACAAATCGTCGGCGGATTTTACCAGGTCTTCACGCTTCGCCATGTAGGTCATCAGCGTTGGGCGGGTGACGTAGAGTGAGCCCTTGGCGGCAAGCAGGCCCGTGGGAAGATCCGGCGCGTTGCCCGACGAGTTGCCGAATATCACCATCAAGCCGAGCGGCGAGAGGCAATCCAGCGACTTCATGAAGGTATCTTTACCAACCGAGTCATATACTACCGGCACGCCCTTGCCTCCGGTGATTTCTTTCACTCGAGCGACAAAATCTTCGCGCGTGTAGACGATTGGATGATCGCAGCCGTTTGCTTTTGCCAGCGCCGCTTTTTCGTCGGAACCGACGGTGCCGATGACGGTCGCGCCCAGTGCCTTTGCCCATTGACACAGAATCAATCCGACGCCGCCCGCGGCGGCATGGGCGAGGATCGTGTCACCCGCTTTTACGTTGTACGTGCGGCGCAGCAGATATTGCGTCGTCAAGCCTTTCAGCATCATCCCAGCCGCCTGCTGATCGGTGATGCCGGCGGGCACTTTCACCAACCGATCGGCGGGGATAATGCGCGAGTCCGAATAGGCGCCAGGCGGGCCGCCAGCGTAGGCCACGCGGTCGCCGACTTTCAGATAATCCACATCGGAGGCCACGGCTTCAACTACCCCGGCGCCTTCCAAGCCAATGCCGCTAGGCAAGGGCAGGGGATACAAGCCGCTACGATGGTATGTGTCGATGTAATTCAAGCCGCAGGCGAGGTTCTTAACTCGAGCTTGACCCGGGCCGGGCGCGCCGACTTCAACATCTTCATACTTCAATACTTCCGGGCCACCGGTTTGATGAAAACGAATTGCTTTTGCCATGTTGATTAATTTCCTAAGAGAGAATTAGAGCGCTTGTTGGATAAATTGTTCAGTGGCGCCAGCGTTAAGTTCGCCATCGGCGATAGTCAGCTTGAACCATTCACCCATTTTAGCTTTTCGGGGGATGGGGTGCAAAGCTATCTACGTTACCCATTGCCGTTCCCGAGCCGGAAACATCGCTCAGGATGGCAGGGTGAAAACAAAGCTGAATTCACGAATTGAATTTTAATGTGCTGCCACGAGGCAATCTGGATGCGGCTTGCGAGGCATGCCGTGCGGGGAGCTAACATCCAGGCGGCTCCTAGGCCATCACTAAAGCGAATCCAGGTAGATCGGTAGTTAACGCGCCGCCATCGCGACAAGCCAATAGCGCGCAAACTTTCCGATCGCCATGAAAACCAAGCTTTGCCAGGCACTCAGCCGCAGCCAACCGGCGGCGACACACAGCGGATCGCCGATCCAAGGCGTCCACGCCAGTAGAAGGATGGGACTGCCGAAGCGCCTAACTCGTTGCAACAGCGCTTGCGCCGGCAACGATTTGCCTTTCGGCAGAAAGCGGCCGAGCGCGTAGGAGCTCATTCCGCCCAGCGTGTTGCCGACCGTGGCGCTGGAGAGTGCTGACCAAAAAAGCGTAGCGTCGAGCTTAATGACACCGAACAAAATCGCTTCCGAACTGACGGGGACGATACTGCCGGCAAGAAAACTTACCAGGAATAATAGCGTGAGTTCAGTGCCGGGACCGAGAC
The DNA here is from genome assembly GCA_046598945.1 of Burkholderiales bacterium. GTDB lineage: Bacteria > Pseudomonadota > Gammaproteobacteria > Burkholderiales > JALYOK01 > JALYOK01. The sequence continues at coordinate 11,190 of JBKJHT010000166.1, forward strand.
TTTGCGCGAGCCAATCGACCATCAGAACAGCGACAGTTGCGCGCTGGCTTGCGGGGGTGCGCGAAATTGCGCGGTGTCTAACGTTACGCGTTCGCGATTGAGTCCAAGGCGCGCGCAGGCCTTGCGAAAGCGTTGCTGTAACAAATGCGCAAACACGCCTTCGCCTCGCATGCGGCTGCCGAAATGGGCGTCGTTGTCCTTACCGCCGCGCATTTGCCGAACCAGGCTCATCACATGGCTGGCCCGTTGCGGGAAATGTTGTTCGAGCCAGTCGGCGAATAGGGATTTTACTTCCAGGGGCAGGCGGAGCAGCACATAGCTTGCTGAAACCGCGCCGTTTTGTTTGGCCGCATCGAGCACGGTTTCGATGTCTTGATCGGTCAGCGCCGGGATCACCGGCGCAACGATGACGCCAACCGCAATACCCGCCGCGCTCAAGTTGCGCACGGCCGCTATCCGCCGCGCCGGCGCACTGGTGCGCGGCTCGAGATGGCGCGTGATGTCGTGATCCAATGTGGCGATCGACAGAAACACCTGAACCAAATTGCGTTCGGCCATCGCACTCAAAATATCGATGTCGCGCTCGACCAGCGCGGATTTGGTGACGATGGCAACCGGATGGTTAAATTCGCTCAGCACTTGCAAGATCGAGCGCGTGACGCCGAGTTTTTTCTCGATCGGTTGATACGGATCGGTATTTGCGCCGAGCGAAATGAGCGCCGGTTGGTAGCCGGGCTTACTCAATTCTTTTACCAGCAATTCCGCTGCATCGCGCTTGTAAAAAAGCTTCGTCTCAAAATCCAAGCCGGGCGACAGGCCAAGATAGGCGTGGGTCGGCCGCGCATAACAATAAATGCAGCCATGCTCGCAACCCTTGAATGGATTGATCGAGCGATCGAACGGAATATCCGGCGATGCGTTGTAGCTGATGATGGAGCGCGCCGGATCCTCGAAAATCTCGGTTTTGAATGGCGCGGGCGCCTCGTTTTCCAGCGCGTGGTCGCGATGATCGCCGTCCGCTTCGCGCGACCACGCGTCGAACCGCACTTTCGGTTGGCTCAACGCACCGCGGCCCTTAATCGGTTTTTGCTTAGCTTCGTTCACATCGAATTGAAGTCGGATAGAGGATTGGATTGTACGCCACGGCGCGCGTAAAATTGCGCCATGCGCATCGCACAAATCACCGATCTTCACATCACACTTCCCGGCAGTCCGCTGCAACGACGGGTCGATACGGGGCGCTATTTAACCAAAGCGGTGGAAAAGCTTTGCGCGCTCGATCCCGCGCCGGATGTGCTGATTATCAGCGGCGATCTGGTCGAGAGCGGCACGCTTGAAGAGTATGCGTATTTGCGCAGCCTGCTGGCGCCGCTGACCTTGCCGATCTACGTGATTCCGGGCAATCACGACGAGCGCGCAGCCATGCGTCGCAGCTTCAGCGATCACGCCTACTTGCCATCGCAGGGCTTTATGCACTACGTCATCGAAGACTATCCGGTAAGGCTGATCGGATTGGATACGGTGATCGCGCGCAAGACTGACGGCGAGATGTGTGCCGAGCGCCGCGCTTGGCTAGACACGGTTTTGCAGCAAGCGCCCGCCAGACCCACTTTGATTTTCATGCACCATCCGCCATTCGCCACGGGCATCGTGCATATGGATGCGTGTGGCTTTCGTAACGCGGAAGATTTCGCCGCCGTCATCCGGCAATATCCACAAGTCGAGCGCATCATTTGCGGACACCTGCACCGGCCGATACAGGCCAGATTTGCTGGCACCTTGGCGTTGACTTGCCCAAGCACGGCGCACCAAATCGATTTCGATCTCAAGCCCGAATCACCGGTCGCGTTCATCATGGAGCCACCCGGATTGATGCTGCACATTTGGAACGGCAATACAATCGCGACCCACACCCTCTACACGGAGCGCTATGATGGGCCTTATGCGTATGCATAGGCAAGCCAGCCGCCGCGCCCTGCTTCCCGCCTGGCGTGGCATTGGCGCAGAGACAATAAAAACGCGGGTTTCCGGCATGCCTTGGTTGAACGCTTAAGAACAAGTCACCAGTAATCGACTGCGGCGCCCGCCCACGGTAAATTTGTTCTCAAGCAATCCAGCTCTGCGGTGAACTCTGGCGCAAGCATGACAGTGGGGCGTCGGCCGGGGCCACCCGTAGTGGTGCGCACCAGCGTGACGCTGATCTCTGCCAAGCTCTCCAGCATCCGTCGGGCGCAGAGGTCCGGCGCCAAAGCGATGCTGGCCAGGCTGACCAGCATCAGCCCCACGACCGACGCAAAGGTGTGAAGTCGCAACGATCCATCT
>JBKJHT010000018.1:0-55330 GCA_046598945.1 Burkholderiales bacterium
CCTGGAACGCGAATTGTGGCGCATGTATGCGCCGCACAAGGTCAAGCTCGCCGTGTCCGGCTGTCCACGCAACTGCGCCGAATCAGGCATTAAAGATGTCGGCGTGATCGGGGTGGAGTCGGGTTGGGAACTTTATGTCGCAGGCAACGGAGGCATCAAAACCGAAGTAGCGCAGTTCTTTGTCAAAGTGAAAACGCGCGAAGAAGTATTGGAATACGCCAGCGCGTTCTTGCAGCTTTATCGCGAAGAGGGTTTTTATCTCGAGCGCACAGTGCATTTCGTTTCACGTGTTGGCCTCGATTACTGCAAATCAAAAGTCATCGACGATGCCGAAAATCGCAAAGCGCTTTACCAGCGTCTGCAATTCTCCTTGGCGGGTGAGCCCGATCCGTGGAAAGCCGATGGACAAAAGCGCTTTGGTGTAACGCCGCAACGTGATTTCGAAACCTTGGCGGTGTAATCATGAAAAATACTTGGCTCAAAGTGTGTGCGCTCGAAGACATTCCCGTGTTAGGTGCTCGCGTCGTGCAGCGTAACGAAGGCGACATCGCGGTGTTTCGCACGGGCGAAAATGAAGTGTTCGCGTTACGCGATAAGTGTCCCCACAAAGGCGGTCCGCTGTCGCAAGGCATCGTGTACGGCAAGCGGGTCGCATGCCCGCTGCATAACTGGGCAATCAATCTCGACGACGGCAGCGTGGTCGAGCCCGACATAGGATGCGCCCACAGTTATCCGTGCAAAGTGGAGGCGGGCTTCGTGTTTCTTGATTCCACACTGCAAGTGATGGTGATATCCGAAGAACAACAACCGGCCTAGGTCATGAAAACCACGAAAGCGACCTGCCCCTACTGCGGTGTGGGTTGCGGCGTTTTGATCGAAAGCGATGGCTCGTGGATCACCGGTGTGAAGGGCGATCCCGATCATCCGGCTAACTTCGGCCGACTCTGCACCAAGGGCTCGACCTTGCATCTCACCGCGAAGCCCGATGGCCGTGCGCTGTTTCCCGAAACGCGCCGCAGCCGCACGGTGCCGCGCCAACGAGAATCGTGGGACACGACGACGTCGTTTCTTGCCCAGCGTTTTGCCGAGTGCATCCAAACCCACGGCCCTGATTCCGTCGGCTTTTACATTTCCGGCCAGTTGCTCACCGAGGACTACTACGCCTTCAACAAACTCGCGAAGGGTTTGATCGGCACCAATAATATCGATACCAACTCGCGACTGTGTATGTCCTCGGCGGTCAGTGGTTATAAACTCACGTTGGGCGCCGACGCGCCCCCGGCGTGTTATGAAGATATTGATCACGCGGATGTGATTTTTATTGCCGGATCGAATACCGCCTACGCGCATCCGATTTTGTTTCGTCGCATCGAAGCGGCGAAAGCCAAGCGCCCAGATCTGAAAATCATCGTCGTCGATCCGCGCCGCACCGATACCGCTGCCTTCGCCGATTTGCATCTGCCGATTTTGCCCGGTACGGATGTGGCGTTGTTCAATGGACTATTGTATTTGTTGCTGTGGGACGGTCACGTTGATCATGGTTACATCGCCGCTCACACGGAAGGATTCGACGCGCTGAAGCAAACCGTGCGCGACTATTATCCGAAGTTGGTGGCCGAGACTTGCGGCATTGCCGAGGCTGATTTGGCGCTGGCGGCGAAATGGTTTGGCGAGTCCGCGGCGGTGTTGTCCTTGTATTGCCAAGGGCTCAATCAATCAAGCCACGGCACCGAGAAGAACGCGGCGCTGATCAATCTTCATTTGGCTACGGGAAAAATCGGTAAGCCCGGCTGCGGCCCGTTCTCGCTAACGGGCCAGCCCAACGCCATGGGCGGCCGCGAAGTCGGCGGCATGGCGAATTTGCTATCCGCCCACCGCGATATGGCGAATGCCAACCATCGCGCCGAAGTGGCCGCGCTTTGGGGCGTATCCGACGTGCCGAGTCAGCCGGGCAAAACGGCGGTGGAAATGTTCGATGCGGTGGCGAGCGGCGCGATCAAGATGCTGTGGATTGCCTGTACCAATCCCGCGCAATCGATGCCTGATCAGGCGAAGATTCGCAAGGCGCTCGACAACGCCGAGCTCGTGGTCGTGCAAGAGGCCTATGTCGATACGGAGACCGCGGCCTATGCCGATGTCATCTTGCCCGCGACAACCTGGGGCGAAAAAGAAGGAACGGTGACCAATTCCGAGCGGCGTATCACGCGCTTCAAAGCGGCGATTCCTGCGCCGGGAGAAGCACGTGCCGATTGGCGCATCGTTGTCGACTTCGCGCGTCAATTGGAAAAAATTCTACGCCCGGAATCATCAACGCTGTTTCCTTACGCAACGCCCGAGGCGATTTTCAATGAGCATCGCGAATCGACGCGCGGACGCGATCTCGATATCACTGGCCTGTCCTACGAAATTCTGGAAACCCGCGGCCCGCAGCAATGGCCGTTTCCAAGTGATGCGAGCGAGGGCCAAGCGCGGCTGTACGTCGACGGAAAATTTCCAACCCCAAGCGGTAAAGCGAAGTTCCTCAACGCAACGTACAAAGCCGTCGCCGAGCCCGCCAATGCGCAATATCCGCTGCGTTTGAACACCGGCCGACTACGCGACCAATGGCATGGTATGAGTCGAAGCGGTAAAGTCGCGCGTTTGTTTGAGCACGTCGCCGCACCGGCGCTCTCCATGACAAAAATGGATATGGCGAAGCGCGGTTTGCAAGAAGGCAGCCTGGTTCGCGTGCGTTCGCGACGCGGCGATGTCGTGCTTCCCGTTGGTGTCAGCGAGGAACTACGTGGCGGCCAAGTCTTTTTGCCGATGCACTGGGGCAGCCGCTTTATGGCGGGCCTGGGCATCAATGCCTTGACCTTGCCAACGTTTGATCCTTACTCGAAGCAGCCGGAATTAAAGCACGCGGCGGTGCAAGTGGAAAAAATCGATCTGCCGTGGCAGTTTGTGGCAATGGCGATCGGCGAACCGGAAGGCTTGGGAACGGCACTCGCGCGCCTTGCCGAATTACGCAAACACCTCAGCGCGTTTGAATATGCATCGGTTGGCCTATTCGGCCATAGCCAAGAACATGTAATTTTGCGCGCGGCGGCGAGCGTGCCGTTGTCCCCTAACTTTGTCGCGCAAATCGACCGCATTCTCGGAATGAACGACGCCGATGATGTGCTGCATTACGAAGACAAGCGCCGCGATGTCGGCCGCAAGATTCGCATCAAGGACGGCAAGCTAGCCGCCGTGCGTTTATCTGGCGATGCCGCGGCGAAAGACTGGTTGCAAGATTGGCTCGCGCAAGGTGCAGTGGTCGCGCATTTGACCCGCGTGTTGCTGGCGCCGAGCGCAAAACCGCCGCAAGATTTTGCGCCGCGCGGCCGTGTAATTTGTAACTGTTTGAATGTCTCCGAAGCGGAAATCATGACTCAATTAAAATCCATCCCGACGCACATTTCCAACCCATTGGGCGCATTGCAAAGCACGTTAAAGTGCGGCACCGAATGCGGCTCCTGTTTACCGGAGTTACGCCGAATTGTGCAAGAAAAAATAATGGTGGCCGCATGATGACCGCGCGCAAAGGCAAGGTTTTCCTGGTTGGCGCCGGCCCCGGCGATCCCGAATTGCTGACGCTAAAAGCGGTGCGCGCGATTGCCCGGGCGGATGTCGTTCTGGTCGACGATCTGGTCAATCCCGCCGTGTTGGAACACGCCCGCCACGGCGCGCGCATCGTAAACGTCGGTAAACGCGGCGGCTGCAAATCGACAGCGCAATCGTTCATCGAACGATTGATGGTGTCGGAAGCAACTGCCGGCCACACGGTGGTGCGGCTAAAAGGCGGCGATCCGTTTATGTTTGGCCGTGGCGGCGAAGAGGTCGCCGCGTTGACGGCGGCCGGCATCGATTACGAAGTGCTGAACGGCATCAGCGCCGGCCTCGCCGCGCCGACCTCGATTGGCATTCCACTCACCCATCGCGATCTTTGCCACGGCGTCGCGTTTATCACCGGACACACCCAAGCCGACGGCTCGTTGCCGTGGCAACCGTTAATCGCGGCGGGCCTGACGCTCGTCATCTACATGGGCATTGCCAACTTGCCGGGCATCGTCGCCGAACTGCGTGCCTGCGGCACGCGCGCCACCATGCCGATCGCCGTGATTCAAGATGCGACATTGCCGAGTCAACGCCAGTTGATCTGCACATTAGACACAGTGGTCGAGCAAGTCGCAAGCCACTCATTGGCCAGCCCCAGCATTATCGTTATCGGCGAGGTTGTCACGCTGAATCGCGCGGCCGAGATCGTCAATTACGCCCCGGCTGGTATTCGAGCAGAGCGTGTGGGGAATGCGTAATAAACGTATTTAGCGTTGGCCTGCAAGGCGCATGGATGCTGCTTTGCAGAGCATGCCGTGCCACGTGGCAAGCGCGGTGCGGCCGGTGGCACGGCCCCTTTCTAGCGCGATGTCACTGAACAATATTAACGGCTATAATCGCCCCAATGTCGCTTCGCGCCGATGTTTCCCTTTCCGCAGTCGTTGCCGGTTTCGTCACGGTGTTGGTGGGCTTCACCAGTTCCGCGGTGATTGTGTTTCAAGCCGCGCGCGCGGCGGGCGCGAACCAAGCGGAGATCAGCTCGTGGATTTGGGCGCTGGGCATCGGCATGGGCGTGACCTTACTCAGCATCGGCTCGGCATTTTGGGGATTGCTTGCGGGCGTCCTCGCGTGGTTGATTTTGCGTTCGCGGCGGCCGTAGAGGGCATCGCCGGGAGCTGCGTCAATACGGCCTCGTGGCGCATGTCCTAATGTCATCCTGAGCGAAACGAAGGATCTGCTTTTAGTCTTTTGCAGCCTACGACAAGCAGATCCTGCGCTGCGCTCAGGATGACAGACGATTAGAGGTCTTGCGGAACCACTTGCGGCGTCGGAATCGTCTGTGCAAAAGAAGGCCGGGCGGACATTGCAACGAATAAGCGTTCGAGATTGTCGTGCCCGGTGCGCCAATCGAATTCGGCAAAGCGTAAATCCAGATAGCCCAACGCGCAGGCCGTCGCGATTTCCGCGAGTGAAAATCCAGCCGTCGTAAAAAATTCCGCCGCGCCAAAGAGTCGCGACAATTCCTCAACACCCGCATCAATTTTTTTTCGCTGCCGGAACATCCACGCGGCGTTTTGCTGTTCCGCTTTGCGATTGCGTTCCAACACAACCAACACGACGGCATCGCATACACCGTCGGCGATGGCCTCGATCTGCTTCACGGCGACGCGCAGCAGGGGTTCTTGCGGGATCAAGCGCGGCAGTTGCGGCAAGGTTTCCAAATATTCAATAATCACCGATGAATCGTGCACCACCTGGCCGTCATCCAAAATCAGTGCGGGGACTTTGCCGAGCGGATTAATTCTCGTGATGCTGGTGTCGGGCACCCACGGGTTGTCGATGATGGTCTCGAATAGGATGTTTTTTTCCAGCAAGGCGATGCGTGCCTTGCGCGCGTAGGGGCTGGGGGTGGCGATGATGAGTTTCATGGCTGGGATGGGTTATTGATAGGTTGTCGCGGTTCACGTTGGCCTGCGTTCGAAGCCGAAGCCAGTTTGCGCGCAATGACTATACGCTGAATCTGATTCGTCCCCTCGTAAATTTGCGTAACTTTCGCATCGCGGAAAAAACGCTCGACGGAATAATTTTTGCTATAGCCGTTGCCGCCCAAAATCTGTACCGCATCGGAACTCACCTGCATGGCGGTGTCGGAGGCGAAACATTTGGCCGACGCCGTAACAATCGCATCGCCGCCAAGTGTTGCGCTAAGTAGTACATTAGCTTCATAAACCAAATGCCGCGCGGCCCGGATTTTCATTTCCATGTCGGCGAGCATGAAGCCGATGGCCTGATGATCGATCAGCGCTTGGCCCATGCTCTTGCGTTCGCGCGCATAGGCAAGCGCTGCGTCTTGGGCGGCGCGGGCGATGCCGAGGGCTTGCGCGGCGACGGCGGGGCGGGTGTGGTTCAGCGTCATCATCGCAATGTGAAATCCGTCGCCGAGCTGGCCGACGACTTGATCTCGCGCGACGCGAACATCATTTAATTTAAAGTTGTAAGTGGGCGAGCCACGCAGCCCCAACGTCGGCTCGGCGCCGATGATCTCAAATCCGGCGCTGTCGGTCGGGACAATAAACGTCGATAAGCCGTGGCGCTTATCGTTCGGATCGACAGTGGCAAAGACGACGCAAAAACCGGGACGTTGTACATTGCAGATCCAGGATTTTTCGCCGTTAAGGACGAAATAATCGCCATCGGCGCGCGCCTGGCAGGCGAGGGCGGCGACATCGGAGCCTGCTTGCGGTTCGGTCAAGCCGTAGGACGCGAATAGCGTTCCCTCTGCGACGCCGCTGAGCCAATGTTTTTTTTGCGCATCGCTGCCGAATAGTTGAATAGGCGTGCAGCCTAACTCGTTGACCATCGGGATCATCGATACCGCCGCGCTGGCGTAGGCGATTTCTTCGATCAGAATCGCGCGCGCTAAGAATCGCTCGGACGTCTGCGCGGGCAAGGCAATCATGCGCAGGTAGTCATGCGCCACCAATAGTCGATATATGTCGCGCGGATATTCGGCGCTGTGGTCGATCGCCGCCGCGCGCGGCGCGATATGGGTTTGCGCGAAGGCGCGTACCTTGCCTTGGAATTGCAGAAGTTTGGGTGCTAGGCTAAACATGTTTGAGGTGGGTGGTTTGATCCGTGGCGCATAGTTTACCTGGTCAACGAGGTTTGATCCTACCGGTAAAGTCCTGTTATAATTATCGTTTTCCTTGCTTCATCGCGCTCGCATCGCGGGAAGCCTCAACCAGCCCATAAGGAGAGTTAATGCGACATTATGAAATCGTTTTCATCGTTCACCCTGACCAAAGCGAGCAAGTGCCCGCCATGGTCGAGCGTTACAAAGGCATGGTCAGCAACAACGGCGGCAATATTCACCGCCTGGAAGATTGGGGCCGGCGCCAATTAACGTATCCGATTCAAAAAATTCACAAAGCCCATTACGTATTGATGAACATCGAATGCGATCAAAAGACGCTCGATGAAATCGACGATGCGTTCAAGTTCAATGACGCCGTATTGCGACATCTGACGGTGAAAATGGAGCGCCCGGTTACGGAGCCTTCGGCGATGATGAAGGAAGAAAAATCCCGATCCATGACGATGACCCAGCAGATGGAAGCCGTGAAGGACGACGAAGTCGTAGCGGAAGTTCCGGCGGCAGCGGCCTAGCCGCGTCATTTGAACCGCAATCAGATTGTGTTATCCGGCGCGATGCGCAATGTACAGCCGATTCGTTATAGTCCGGCCGGCATTCCAGTGATGATGTTTGATTTGCAGCATCAGTCGCAGCAGTCGGAAGCCAACAAGACGCTGAATGTGTCCGTGAATATTCGGGTACAAGCGGCGGGAGAGTTGGCGCAGGAAATCGGTCGCTTTGCGGAAGGCGCGGAGATTGTGGTGAAGGGATTTTTAGCACGGTCGAGTCAGCGCTCCGACATTCCCGTGCTTCATGTGAACAGTTACAAATTATTGAAAGAGGTGAATCATGGCACTACCCACTAGAGGGCGTTTCGGTAAGAAAAAGACCGATCTGAAAAACAAGCGTAATCCCGAGCGGTCGTTATTTCGCCGCAAAAAATTCTGCCGCTTCACCGCGGACAAGATCGCCGAAGTCGATTACAAAGACATCGAGATACTGAAAGATTTCATCAATGAAAACGGCAAGATCATTCCGGCGCGCATCACCGGTACGAAAATGTTTTTTCAGCGCCAATTGTCGGTTGCGATCAAGCGCGCGCGTTTCCTCGCGCTGTTGCCTTACACCGATTTGCACTAAGGGTCTAACATGCAAATTATCCTACTCGAAAAAGTAACGAATCTTGGCCAGCTAGGCGATGTGGTCAAGGTCAAAAACGGCTACGCGCGTAACTTCCTCGTTCCGCACGGCAAGGCCAAGCGCGCCACGCCGGAAAATTTGGCGGAGTTTGAAAAACGCCGCGCCGAATTGGAAAAACAACAAGGCGATATCTTGGTTCAGGCCCAATCGCGCGCGGAAACGCTCAACGGCATGTTGGTGCAGATCACGCAAAAGGCGGGTGTCGACGGCAAGCTGTTCGGCTCCGTCACCACCGCCGACATCGCCGATGCGCTCAAGGCGCAGGGCTTTGAAGTCGCCAAAGGCGAGATTCGCATGCCCGACGGCCCGCTCAAGCAGGTCGGCGATCACGACGTCACCTTGGGGTTGCATAGCGATGTGACGGCAACGATTAAGGTTTCTGTCCTCGGCGAAACCTAAGCAAAAAAACGCGCCAGTTGTAACAAACCAAAAAAGGGCTGAGACAGCCCTTTTTTGCTTTAGACTATCGGGTCAATCTGTTGCGAAGGAGGCTCTCCGATGGACTTTAACTGGTCGCTCGTCGTTGTCTTGGTGTTACTCATTGCGTTGGTCTACATGGCCACGTTCTTCGTGCGTGCATTGAGAGATCGCAAGCCATCGCAGCAGATCACCATCCACAGCAACATCGAAGATATGCGCTCGATCGGCGATTTGGCGGTGTACAAAGTGTTCACCAAAGAGATCGTCACGGAAACCGACCACAGTTGGGGGCAGATCGGCGAACGTTATTTGAGCTGGGTGCTGACGCAGAAAAAAATGGCGATGGTGTTCGAATTCGAAATCGAATTTCGCTTCAACCTACGCAATCAGGTTTTTCAGATCGAGCGGCGCGGGCAAGGTTCATACAACATGAAAATGCCACCTTGTCAACACGAAGTATTCATTCGCAATATCAGCGTTTATGACGAGCAAAAAGCACGTGTGTTGCCCTGGCTTTTGCCTGATCTGTTGAATGGTTTTTTCGCTGGTAGTTTTAGCGAGCAGGATAAAAACCACTTGATCGCCGCCGCGCGCAGTCACGCGGAAGCGCGCGCGAAAGAGCAGATCAAGAGATTGGAGGGCGATCTGCATGCGTCAGCGGAATCCACCCTGCGATCCATCGCCCGTGCGTTTGGCGCCGAGAACGTCACGTTTGAATTCAAGACGGATCAAGAGCCGGCGATGGTGATCGAGATGCCGAATCGCCTCGCGGCTTAGCGCACCAAGCGAAGAACCCATCCGGTGTCATTGCGAGCGAAGCGAAGCAATCTCATCGTTGTTCGTTGTCCCCGCGAAGTCGCGGATCCAGTGTCGTCAGGAAAAAGTCACTGGATTCTCGCCTTCGCGGGAATGACGTCGGGAACTTTTACCGCTAGCGTCAAAGGAATATTCGCCGGTGCACTATAAGTCTATATTCGCAGCCAATCTATTTGATGGTCGGGTTGCCATCGTAACCGGCGGTGGCTCTGGAATCGGTCGCTGCACGGCCCATGAATTATCCGCACTTGGCGCGGCAGTCGCGCTAGTCGGTCGCAAGCAAGAAAAACTCAGCGCTGTACAAAAAGAGATCATCCAGGTCGGTGGAAACGCATCGACCCACATCTGCGACATCCGCGAAGAAGACCAAGTCCGCGCGGCCGTCGAAGCCATACTCAAAACCCACAGCCGCATCGACAACCTCGTCAACAACGCGCTGGCGGACAATTTTCTGCGCCACTGGAAAAGATCAGCGCCAAGGGTTGGGACACGGTGGTGCGCAACAACCTAACCGGCGGTTTTTTGTTCGCGCGCGAATGCTACACGCAATGGATGAAGGCCCAGCGCGGGCGGGGGGATGCTCAATTTCAACGAGACCGCGGCACTGGAATGGGCGCCGATTCGCGTCAACGCTGTCGCGCCGGGATGGATCGCTTCCAGCGGCATGGATAATTATCCACCGGAAATGGCGCCGCTGATCAAGCGCCTCGCCGACTACACTCCGGCACGGCGACTGGGTACCGAATCCAAAGTTTCCGCGGCGATTGTTTTCCTGCTCTCGCCGGCTGCCGCATTTATTTCTGGTTCGTGTTTGCGGGTTGACGGCGCGGCGCCGAACGCCAAGCGCGTATGGCCGAAGGTCGGCTCTGGTATTGCCTCTTCGGCCTTTAATGGTTTTCATTTAAGCAAAATGCCACAGGTTCTGAAAGATACGGAGTAGACAATGCAACTTACCCAGGAACACGAAGAACTGCGCCGCAACCTAAGCAAGTTTATCGACAACGAAATCAATCCGCATGTTGATGAATGGGAAGACGCGGAAATTTTTCCGGCTCACGAGTTGTTCAAAAAAATGGGCGCGCTCGGATTTTTGGGGCTCACCAAGGCGGAAGAATATGGGGGTATGGGATTGGACTATTCCTACGCCGCTGTGATGGCGGAAACGCTGGGCCGAATTCGCTGCGGCGCGATTCCCATGGCGATCGGCGTGCATACCGACATGGCGACGCCGGCGTTGTCGCGTTACGGCGGCGACGAAGTGAAACGCGAATTTCTTGCGCCATCGATCAGCGGTGAATTTGTCGCCTGTCTCGGTGTATCGGAGACCGGTGCAGGTTCCGATGTCGCGTCGATCAAGACCTGGGCGAAAAAAAAGGGCGACGACTACGTCATCAACGGTGGCAAGATGTGGACAACCAACGGTACGCAGGCAGACTGGATGTGTTTGTTGGCGAATACCTCGGACAGATCGCCGCACAAAAGCAAGACGCTGATTTGCCTGCCGATGAAAACCAAAGGTGTCAGCATCGCGAAAAAACTGCGCAAGATCGGCATGATGGCGTCGGATACGGCGCAGATTTTCTTCGACGACGTGTGCGTACCGCAACGTTATCGCATCGGCGAGGAGGGCATGGGTTTCACCTATCAGATGCAACAATTTCAAGAGGAACGGCTGTGGGCGGCGGCGAGTGCCGTGGAAGGTTTACTGCGAAATATTAATGACACGGTCGATTACATTCGCGAACGAAAAATATTCGGTCAGACGGTGCTCGATTTTCAAGTAGTGCATTTTCGTTTGGCGGAACTCAAGACCGAAGTCGAAGCCCTGCGCGCGCTCACTTATCGCGCCGTCGATCTCTACGTCAGCGGCAAAGATGTCACGGAACTCGCATCCATGGCAAAACTGAAAGCAGGGCGCTTGCTGCGCGAAGTGCCCGATGCCTGTTTGCAATATTGGGGCGGCATGGGCTACACCTGGGACAATCCCGTTTCGCGCGCTTATCGCGATGGTCGGCTGGCGTCCATCGGTGGTGGTGCGGATGAAGTCATGCTCGGCATTATCTGCAAACAGATGGGGATTTTACCGCGCAAATAGCGGCATGCCAGGAGGCAATCAGCGCGCGGCGTCTGGCGATGCCATGGCTGTGAGGCAAGCGGCGTAAGGTTCTTCGACATGCTGTTGCAGATTTTTTCGTGTTAGATATTCGACGCCCAGTCCCTCATGGCCTAAGGCCATGAGGGTCGGCGTTCGTCGTGGCAATACTCGTCTCAAGTCGCCGCAAGCTAACCCAGATATACTGTTAAGCAATATTCAATCACATCAAATCACTATGCCCATTCCATCGTTATTCAAAAACAAACTGACTGTACCTGTCATCGGCGCGCCGATGTTTCTGGTGTCCTTTCCGCCGCTCGTTAGCGCGTTGTGCAAAGCGGGCATCGTCGGAACATTTCCCCATGTAAACGCGCGGCCATCGGAACAATTTGACGCTTGGCTGACGGAGATAAAACAGGATTTGGCTGACTATCAATCGGCAAATCTAAAAGCCGTCGTCGCGCCGCTTGGTGTAAACCTAATCGTGCATCGGACTAATTCGCGCTTCGAGCCGGATCTGGAAATCGTCGTCAAGCATAAAGTTCCGCTGGTTATCACCAGCCTCGGCCATCCCGGCAAAGTGATCGAGGCGGTGCACAGTTACGGCGGCCTGGTGTTCTGCGATGTCATCAGCGCCGACCATGCGCGTAAATCCATGAACGCCGGCGTCGATGGCATCATCTGCATCGGCGGTGGCGCGGGTGGCCATGCGTCGACGCAGAGTTCATTTTCACTGGTACGCGAAATTCGCGAATTTTGGGACGGTTGTTTAATTCTCGGCGGCGGCATCAATGACGGCCAGCAAGTGCGCGCGGCGGAACTGCTCGGCGCTGACTTTGCCTATATGGGAACGCGCTTTATCGCATCGAAAGAATCAAATGCACAACAGGAATATAAGCAAATGATCGTCGATTGCACGATCAAGGATTTGATTTACTCCGATCGTTTCTCCGGCGTGAGTGCGAATTTTCTGCTGCCGTCGATCACCCGCTTCGGTATCGATCCGGCGACCTTACCGCCGAAGAAGCCCGATGTCAGCGGCTTGGCGGACAGCGACCTGAAAGCGTGGAAAGATATTTGGAGCGCGGGTCACGGCGTTGCGACGATTCACGATGTGCCCACCGTTGCGCAGTTAGCGCAGCGCATTGCGCAGGAGTATCGAGCGGCGTGCGCGGTGCCGATTAGCGGCGCGGTGGCGGTAGCTTAGACACGATCAGAAATGCCAGCTAAAACGTTTTTGCAAATCGCCGGAGTGTTCGCCGCATTGGCGGTACTGCTCGGCGCTTTCGGCGCCCACGGACTCAAGGCGAAAATAACGCCGGAAATGCTGGCGGTTTACCAAGCGGCGGTGCAATATCATATGTGGCACGCGCTGGGACTTGCCGTAGTTGCATTGACCTTGCTGCGTTGGCCGCAGCTTAACTTGCTGCGCTGGGCAGGATGGTTGATGATTCTGGGTATTGTTTTGTTCTCAGGCAGCTTGTATGCATTGGCGTTGTCGCATATCAAAATGTTTGGCGCTATCACGCCGTTAGGCGGATTAGCTTTTATCGCAGCGTGGCTTGTGTTTGCCGTGGCGATACGGCAGGCGAAGTAGAAACAATGCTCGTCGTCCCCACCTTCGCGGGGACGACGCAACCGTAGACGATGGAGGAGAAAATGCGACTCATACAATTTTTAGATCAAGCGGGCAAACAAAAAGTCGGCGTCGTTGCGGCGACCGGGTCATTGCTATCCGTCGTGTCTGAAGTTCATAGCGTCTACCGCCTCGCGCTCGACGCGGCGCGAAAATCCGAATCGTTGCAGCAGCATATTGGCCCTTTGCTGAGCAAAGAGACGGCGGACTATGACGCCATCATCGCCGAGAAGCGCCTGTTGCCGCCGCTCACTCACCCTGACCCGTATCGATGTCTGGTCACGGGCACGGGCTTATCGCATCTGGGCAGCGCCGCCGCGCGCGATTCCATGCACGCGAAAATGCGGGGGGCGGAAAGCGACCTGACCGATTCGATGAAAATGTTCAAGTGGGGGATGGAGGGCGGCAAGCCGAAATCGGGCGACATCGGCACGGCGCCGGAATGGTTTTACAAGGGCGACGGCCATTGGGTGGCGCCACCGGAAAAAGATTTGGAGTTGCCAGCCTACGCCGATGACGGCGGTGAAGAAGTCGAAGTCGTTGGGCTCTACGTCGTCGGCGATCACGGCCAAGTGTTGCGCGTCGGCTTCGCGCTCGGCAACGAATATTCCGATCACGTCATGGAGCGAAAGAATTATCTCTATCTTGCGCACTCAAAGTTGCGGCAATGTTCCTACGGGCCCGAATTGCTGACCGGCGAGTTGCCGAAAAACGTGACGGGTTCCGCAAAACTCATGCGTGGCGAAAATGTGGTGTGGTCCGGCGATTGGCTGTCGGGCGAAGACAACATGGCGCACTCGGTTTGGAATTTGGAACATCACCACTTTAAGTATGCGGGATTTCGCCGACCCGGCGACGTGCACGTTCATTTTTTCGGCGCGGCAACGGGAAGTTTTACCGCGAACGTGGCGACCAAGCCCGGTGATCGATTTGAAATAAGCGCAGCGCAATTCGGCCGGCCACTGCGTAATACCTTGGTCGGATCGGAAACGCTAGAGCGGCCCGTCGTGATTCAGGCGTTGTAAGCCATGACGACCGCTAAAATTCCGAAGTCTGTCGTTCTCAGTGAAGCGAAGAATCAGCTTGCCGCAAAATATCAGAAACAGATTGTTCGGCCTTCGTGTCTCAGAATGACAACTATTGGAGGTGGCCCTATCATGAAATTTATCTCGGTGTTTTTGCTGTCCGCGCTGATCTCGCTACCTGCTCGCGCGATGACCGAAGCCGACAAGTTCGTCGGCGTCTGGCGTTTGCTTTCTGTTGAGTATCGTACCGATGCTGGCGTGATCGTTGAATCGCCATTCGGCGCGGAGGCCGAGGGCACGATCATGTACGACTCGTTAGGTAATATGTCGGCGCAGATCGCGCACAAAGATCGGCCACGATTTAGTTCCGCCGACCGAAGCGCCGCAACCGCGGAGGAAAAAAAGGCGGCGTTTGAGAGCTATGTAGCCTATTTCGGTCGCTATCGCGTCGATGAACGAGAGGGAATCGTGACGCACGAGGTGCAACAAGCATTGTTTCCAAACTGGGCCGGCGGCAAGCAGGTTCGTTACTACACGTTTGCTGATCGGAAGCTGACTTTGCGCACGCCGCCGTTTCAATATCTGGGTAAGCGTGTTACCGCCGTATTGTTGTGGGAGAAAATTCGTTAAGTCAGTTGTTTGAGCATCGGCTCGCGCAACGCGACGATCTAACCGAGATTGTTGGCATTTACAACTCGACCATCGCGTCATACCAGGTGACGGGCGATACGGAGCCGGTCGCAGTGGAAAGCCGCATCCCGTGGTTCGAGGCTCACACGCCCGCGACGCGCCCGCTATGGGTGACCCAAATCGACGCATGCATCGCTGCGTGGCTGAGTTTTTCTTCGTTTTATGGCCGACCCGCCTACCATCGAACCGCGGAACTCAGCATCTACGTTGCCGAAACATTTCGCCAGCGTGGGTTGGGCGGTTATTTGCTCGGCGCCGCCATCGCGGAAGCACCCAATCTCAGCATCGACACCCTGCTCGGATTTATTTTCGGCCACAACGCGCCTAGCCTTGCGCTGTTTGAGCGCCATGGTTTTGCGCGTTGGGGTATATTGCCGCGCATCGCGGTGCTGGGTGGTGTGGAGCGGGATTTGATCATCGTTGGTCGTCGCGTGGACCGGAACTAAATGTGATGAATTCTCATGCTAGAACACTGAAACGCCGGCACGCATCAACATCGTCGTCAACTCGATTAACGGCAAGCCGATCAGGGCATTCGGATCATCACCGCGGATGGACTCAATGAGTGCGATGCCAAGACCTTCGCATTTGGCGCTGCCAGCGCAATCGTAGGGCTTTTCAGCGCGGAGATAATGCTCGATTTGTTCGGCTGTCAGGCGGCGAAATTTGACTTCGTTGCTGGCGATTTTGGTTTGCACTTCTGCGTTTTCGCTATTCAACAAGCAAAGCGCAGTGTGAAAGTAAACGCTACGTCCGCTCGCGGCTGTTAGCTGTTGCACGGCGTTTGCATGATTTCCCGGTTTGCTGATTACTTCGCCGTTCAAGATGGCGACCTGGTCGGAGCCGATGATGAGGGCGTCTGGAAAGCGGCCGGCCAGCGCGCGCGCTTTTTGCTCCGCTAAACGAAGCGCGGTGTCGGCTGCGTGCTCGGTGGGGCGTGGCGTTTCGTCGATATCGGGGCTGACGGCGGTAAAAGGCAGTCTTAGCCGTTGGAGCAGTTGTTGCCGATAAATTGATGAGGATGCGAGGATTAAAGGTTTGTTTTTCAATGCAAAAATCCTTTGACAGCGCGTCCGGTAAATACTATCATGCGCGCCTTATGTCGAACGAATTAGTCATTGATAGTATCTCGTTCGCCAAGAAAAGCGAATCACTTCGGGGTAAAATAGCTGTTGCCAGTCTTGAACGATTGCGCGAGTCCCTCGCCTCGTCGCAGGGAGAGATCGAGTTTGACCTCCGAGGGACATTGGATAGTCGCCGCGGGCCTAGCTTGAAATTGGCAATAACCGGAAAAGTACAGTTAACCTGCCAGCGTTGTTTGGCCGATTTCCCATATAAGCTGGAACTCGTGAGCCGAATCGTTTTGGTGGTGAACGAAACGGACCTGCCGGATCTGGATGAAGAAGACCCGGACGTCGATGTGGTTGTGGCGAGCGGCAAGATGAATATTCAAAATTTGCTTGAGGACGAGATTATTTTGGCTCTACCACTCGCGCCGAAACATGATTTTGACTGCGTTGAGATCAAGAATGACGACGAGGCTGCGGATTCCGGCCTGCCCTTTGCCAGTTTGGGTAAGCTGTCTTAAAGTTTGATTGAAATTGTGATTGAAGGAGTAACACCATGGCAGTTCAGCAAAACAAGAAATCGCCGTCGAAACGCGGTATGCATCGTTCACACGATTTTTTGACCAATCCCCCGTTGGCCGTCGAGCCGACCACCGGCGAAGTGCATTTGCGCCACCACATTAGCCCGAACGGTTTTTACCGCGGCAAGAAAGTCGTCCCAACCAAGGGCGAGTAGTTGAATTCGGTTAGATTTCCCAGATTTAACTGACCCGCGTCTGTGACGATTACAGTCGCCATCGATGCGATGGGCGGTGATCATGGGGTATCGGTCACCGTTGCCGCCGCCTTGTCCTATATCAAGCATACGCTGGATACGCGAATTATTTTAGTTGGCGACGCAGCCGCGATAGAAGCAGCAATCTCATCGACCAAAAATAGCGCCGGGGAGCGCGTGACCATTCAAGGCGCGAGCGAAGTGGTGACCATGGAAGAATCCCCCGCCTTGGCGTTGCGTAAGAAGAAAGATTCTTCCATGCGCGTGTCGGTGAACATGGTGAAGGAAGGCCGTGCGGACGCTTGCGTTTCGGCTGGCAATACCGGCGCGCTGATGGCGATTTCGAGCTTTGTTTTGAAAACGCTGCCGGGCATTGAACGCCCCGCCATTGCGGCGACTTTGCCCACCTACACCGGTCAAACCTTGGTATTGGATTTAGGGGCGAACGTGAATTGTTCCGCCCAACAGTTGCTTCAATTTGGCGTGATGGGCGCGATGCTCGCGACGGCGGTGGACGGTAAAGAACGTCCATCGGTGGGGCTCTTGAATATTGGCGAAGAAGCCATCAAGGGCAATGAGGTGGTAAAAGAAGCCGGCGATTTATTGCGCGCAAGCCATTTGAATTTTTACGGCAATGTCGAGGGCGACGATATATTCAAGGGCACTGTAGATGTTGTGGTCTGCGATGGCTTCACCGGCAATGTACTTCTGAAAGCGACTGAGGGATTGGCGCGCATTATGGGCACATTCTTACGCGAAGAATTCAGCCGCAATTGGCTCACCAAGCTGTCCAGTATCGTCGCCATTCCCGTGATCAATTCTTTTCGCCGCCGCGTCGATCCGCGTCGCTACAACGGTGCGACCCTGGTCGGCTTGCGTGGCATCGTGGTTAAAAGCCACGGCTCGGCCGACGTGTTCGCCTTTGAAACAGCAATTGAACGTGCTGCCGCGGAAGTGAAAAACGGTGTGCTGAAACGCATCGAAGAAATGATGGCGAGTCAGCAAGTCAACGCAGCATGACCTATTCCCGCATCATTGGTACGGGTTCTTATCTGCCTGAGAAAAAACTTTCTAATCGTGACCTTGAATCCATGGTCGATACGTCCGACGAGTGGATTTATACCCGTACCGGTATCCGCAATCGGCACATCGCCGCAGAGCACGAGACCACCAGCGACCTTGCGCTAAAGGCAAGCCAACGGGCTATCGCAGCGGCGAATATCGACGCCAGTGAGATCGATCTGATCATTGTTGCGACCTCGACGCCGGATATGATTTTCCCGAGCACGGCCTGCTTGTTACAAGCCAAGCTGGGGATCAAGGGTGGCGCGGCGTTCGATTTGCAAGCCGTGTGTACCGGTTTTGTTTACGCGCTGGCAACCGCGGATAGTTTTATTCGTTCCGGGCAACATCGTTGCGCACTAGTTATCGGCGCCGAGATTTTTTCCCGAATTATGGATTGGACCGACCGCGGAACGTGCGTCCTATTTGGCGATGGTGCGGGCGCCGTCGTGCTGCGTGCCAGCGATACGCCGGGGGTGCTGTCGAGTCATTTACATGCCGACGGTTCCTATGCCAATATTTTGTGTACGCCTGGATCCGTCAAAAATGGCGCCGTGTCGGGCGTGCCATTTCTCAAGATGGAAGGCAATAGCGTATTTAAACTGGCGGTGAAAGTGCTTGATGATGTCGGGCGCGAAGCGCTTACTGCGAATGGTGTGAGCATCGACCAAATCGATTGGTTCATCGCCCATCAAGCGAACGTGCGAATCATTCATGCGAGCGCAAAAAAATTGGGCTTGCCGCTTGATCGTGTCGTGGTGACGGTTGAAAATCACGGCAATACGTCCGCCGCTTCGATTCCATTGGCGCTGGACGTTGCGGTTGCCGATGGCCGTGTTAAGCCTGGTCAACATGTGCTGCTGGAGGGTGTCGGAGGGGGTTTCACCTGGGGCGCCGTATTGTTGAAGATGTAACATGAATAACAGCGCATTTGTATTTCCCGGTCAAGGTTCGCAAAGCGTGGGCATGATGGCAGGCTTCGGCGATGCGCCCGTTATTAAGGCAACGTTTATCGAGGCATCCGATCTGTTGCACGTTGATTTGTGGAAGATGGTGCTAGATGGCCCAGCCGAAGACTTGGGGCAAACGGTCAATACGCAGCCGCTCATGCTGACCGCTGGCATTGCCGCATGGCGCGCGTGGCGCAGTCAGGGCGGCGCGATGCCGGACTATTTCGCGGGACACAGTCTTGGCGAATACAGCGCCCTGGTGGCGGCCGAAGCGATCGAATTTTCCGACGCCGTGCCATTAGTACGGTTTCGTGCTGAGGCAATGCAACAGGCGGTGCCGGTGGGGCAGGGCGGTATCGCCGCAATCTTGGGCTTGGATGAGGACGCGGTGAAAGCGGCGTGCGCGGAAGCCGCACAGGGCGAAATCGTCGAGCCGGCGAACTATAACTCGCCCGGTCAGTTAGTTATTTCCGGATCCCGCGCTGCGGTTGAGCGCGCCATTGAAGCGGCGAAAGCCCGTGGCGCCAAACGGGCGATGATGTTGCCGATGAGTGTCCCCGCTCACAGCTCTTTGATGCGGCCCGCGGCAGAACGCTTGCGCGAGCGCATCGCGGCTATTAGCGTAGCGGCGCCGAAAGTTCCGGTGATCCAAAATATCGATGTGGCGAGTTTTAACGATCCGGCGGCGATAAAGGATGCGTTAGTTCGCCAACTTTATGGCCCGGTACGTTGGATCGAGACCATCAGGGCGCTCGCGGACGCGGGCGTGAAATACGTGATCGAATGTGGCCCGGGGCGGGTATTGGTCGGTCTGAATAAACGCATCGATGAGCGCATTCAGTCGGCGTCGATTCACGACCAGGCATCGCTAGATACGGTTAAGGCTAGTTTCAATGGATAGGATAGAAGGACAAATCGCACTGGTGACTGGCGCTAGTCGCGGCATCGGTCAGGCGATTGCCAAGCACTTGGCAATGCAAGGTGCGACCGTTATCGGAACCGCAACGTCAGCGAGTGGTGCGGCGGCGATTAGTCAGTATCTGACCGATGTGGGCAACAAAGGCAAAGGCCTGGCTCTGGACGTCAACGATGCCGCCGGTGTGAATGCGGTGATCGACAGTATTCAAAAAGAATTTGGCGCGGTCATGATTCTGGTGAATAACGCCGGCATAACCCGTGACAACTTATTAATGCGCATGGGCGATGCGGAGTGGGACGACATCATCGACACCAATTTGCGCTCGGTGTTTCGCTTGTCGCGCGCGGTAATGCGCGGCATGATGAAGGCAAAAGGCGGGCGCATAATTAACATCTCGTCGGTTGTCGGTGTGGCAGGTAACGGTGGCCAAACTAACTACGCGGCGGCGAAGGCCGGCATGATTGGATTTTCCAAGGCACTTGCAAGAGAGATCGGAAGCCGCAATATTACGGTGAACTGCGTGGCGCCGGGATTTATCGATACGGATATGACGCGCGCGTTAACTGAAGACCAGCAAAAAGCACTATTGAGTAGTATTCCCCTGGCGCGGCTGGGTTCGGTGGAAGACATTGCGGCAGCGGTGGGTTATCTCGCTTCGCCGGCGGCGGGTTATGTCACCGGAACGACGTTGCACGTGAATGGTGGAATGTACATGAGCTAATCGTAGTTAAACGATTGTTATTTGCAGTAAATAGACGGATTGATTCTGATAAAATGAGAAAGTTTTTTCTCGACACTAGGGAAGGTTAAACAGATGGAAAATATCGAACAACGCGTGAAAAAAATTGTCGCCGAGCAACTGGGCGTCAACGAAAGTGAGATCAAGATCGAATCTTCATTCGTGAATGATTTGGGCGCTGACTCGCTCGACACAGTGGAACTGGTGATGGCGTTGGAAGAGGAATTCGAAACCGAGATCCCCGACGAAGAAGCCGAAAAGATCACCACCGTGCAACAGGCGATCAATTACGTTCAGTCCCACGTTAAGGCTTGAGGCGGATCCGCGCGAGTAAACCTGCCTTATCCATAACCCGAATCTAAGAGAGTCTTAATTTTGTCTCGACGGCGCGTCGTTGTCACCGGGCTGGGAATCGTTTGCCCGGTCGGGAATACGGTTCCGGAAGCTTGGTCGAATTTAATCGCGGGACGTTCCGGTATCGGCACGATCACGCGTTTTGACGCCTCCCCCTACGCATCCCAGATTGCCGGCGAGGTAAAGGGTTTCGCGATTGAACCCTATCTCTCGGTGAAGGAGGCGCGCCGGATGGATACATTTATCCACTACGGCATCGCCGCCGGCACCCAGGCGTTAAAGGACTCCGGCCTGCAAGTTACCCCCGCCAACGCCGAGCGCATCGGGGTTAATATTGGCTCGGGCATCGGCGGGATTGTGATGATTCAAGAAACACATAACGCGTTGCTTCAAGGCGGACCGCGCAAGATTTCGCCGTTTTTTGTTCCCGGTTCCATTATCAATATGACCGCCGGTTACTTATCCATTATGTATGGATTGAAAGGCCCGAATCTTGCCAGCGTATCGGCTTGCACCACGGCCAATCATAGTATTGGCGAATCGGCGCGCTCCATTGTTTACGGCGACGCCGATGTCATGATTGCCGGCGGTTCGGAGGCGGCCGTGGCGACCTTAACCATCGGCGGCTTCTGCGCGGCGCGCGCGCTTTCGACGCGCAATGACGATCCCCAAGGCGCCAGTCGGCCGTGGGACAGTGGTCGCGATGGCTTCGTGTTGGGTGAAGGAGCGGGTGTGGTCATGCTTGAGGAATACGAGCACGCGAAGGCGCGCGGTGCGCGGATTTATGCCGAGCTCGCCGGTTTTGGTATGAGCGCCGATGCCTATCACATGACGTCGCCGGTTGAAGATGGCGAAGGTGCGGCGCGCTGTATGAATAACGCATTGAAAGACGCAGGGCTCACCCACGCCGATGTCGATTACATCAATGCGCACGGCACCTCGACACCGCTTGGCGACGTGGCCGAGACGGTTGCGATTAAACGGTGCTTTGGCGATCACGCGGGTAAGCTCGCGGTGAGTTCCACCAAGTCGAGCACGGGGCATTTGCTCGGCGCTGCCGGCGGCGTCGAGGCCGTGTTCACCTTGCTCGGCATTCAACACCAAATTGCACCGCCCACGATAAATCTACAAAACCAAGATCCGGCATGCGATTTGGATTATGTGCCAAATGTGGCGCGGCCGATGAAGATCGATGTGGCCATGTCAAACTCGTTCGGTTTTGGCGGCACTAACGGTACGCTCGTTTTCAAACGGCTCTAGTTTTTTTTCCTCGCGCAACGGGCGAAACCACAAAACTTCAACTGGGTTGCGCCGATGCAAAGTTTTTTGGCGTGCGGCGGCTTCTTGCGCGAACATTATGGCGTGAAGGGCGCGCAGGGCGATAGAATATCAAACTGGCAGCGATCGTTGGGTCGCGCCGCCTCGGAGGAATTGAACAATTGTTCGCAAGCAATAGCCTGATCGGAACTTGGCTGGCTGCAAGCTTGGGTTTTCGGCAATGACGATGATTGCTAAGCTGCGTTCGTTGCTGTTGCTGTTGTTATTGCTGGCAATGGGTGGGGCAGGGTGGCTATACCATTTTGCCCACAAAGAATTGACCTTGCCAGATGCCCCGTTCCGCTTTGACCTGAAATCCGGCAGCACTCTAAAAACCGTAGCCAATCAGCTTACCCAGGCGCAATTGTTGACGGAACCGTGGAGCTTCATCGCGCTTGCGCGCGTACTGGGCAAGACGGCACAAATCAAAGCCGGGGAATACGAACTGGGGCGCAATCCCACGCCGTTATCCCTTTTGGCGTTATTCGCCAAAGGCCAGCAGGCCGAGCAGGTTCCCGTTCAGTTTATCGAAGGGCAAACTTTTGCCGACATGCGTAAAGTGCTGGATCAGCATCCGTCGCTAAAACACGATAGCAAAAACCTGTCTGAAATTGAGATTTTGCGCGAAGTCGGCGCAATCGAAACCGTCGCGGAAGGGCTATTTTTCCCCGATACTTATTTAGTCATACCCGGTACCAGCGATCTGAAACTACTCCAGCGCGCGTACAAAGCAATGCAAGAGCGCCTTGCAAGCGCCTGGGAAACTCGCGATCAGTCATTGCCCTACAGCGAACCCTATCAAGCGCTGATCATGGCATCGATTGTCGAGAAGGAAACCGGACAGCCGAGTGAGCGACCGTTAATCGCGTCGGTGTTCATCAATCGCCTGAAAAAACGCATGTTATTGCAAACCGATCCGACCGTGATTTACGGCATGGGCGATCGCTACACCGGCAACATTCGCAAAACCGACCTGCTGCGCGACACGCCGTATAACACCTACACTCGCGCCGGCATGCCGCCGACGCCGATCGCCATGCCGGGACTAGCCGCGATCAAAGCGGCGCTGAATCCAGAGTCGTCGAACGCGCTTTACTTTGTGGCGAAGGGCGACGGCAGTCACGAGTTTTCCGCGAACTTGGTCGATCACAATCGTGCCGTGAATAAGTATCAACGCTAAATGGCGCGCGGAAAATTCATCACGCTGGAAGGCATCGATGGCGCTGGCAAGAGCACCCATATCCGGTATTTGGCCGAGCTAGTTCGCGGTTTGGGCCATGGCGTGGTGTTGACGCGTGAGCCGGGCGGAACGCTGCTCGGTGAAAAACTCCGCGCCCTGGTGTTGAGTGAATCGATGCATGCGGAAACGGAAACGCTGTTGATGTTCGCGGCGCGTCGGGAACATATCGCCAGCGTCATTGAGCCGGCTTTGGCGCGCGGCGATTGGGTGATTTCCGATCGCTTCACGGATGCGAGTTACGCCTATCAAGGTGGCGGGCGCGGGGTGTTGGAAAACAAGATCCGCTTGTTGGAACAGTGGGTACAGGGCAAATTGTCGCCGGATCTAACCTTGCTGTTTGACTTGGATACGATTGCCGCCAAGGCGCGGCAAACGAAGGCGGGCCTGGTGCCGGACCGATTCGAGCAACAAAAACCAGTTTTTTTTGATGCCGTTCGTAGCAACTATCTCGCGCGCGCTACGCAGTTCCCCGCGCGCATTCGCCGTATCGATTCGTCGCTGAGCATTGAAGAAATTAAAGTAATAATTGAGAAATTAGTTTTAAATATATGATTTTATGACTCTATATCCTTGGCAAACTCCGATCTGGCAACAGCTTTGGCAGTCCGGAATCGAGCGCATGCCCCAGGGCTTGTTACTGCATGGCGGCGCGGGCATCGGCAAGCACGCGTTCGCCAAGACACTCGCCCAGAGTCTTCTGTGTACACGGCGCCTGGCGAGCGCCCACGCCTGTGGCGAATGTGATGCCTGCCGCTATTTCGCGCAGAACGCCCATCCTGATTTTCGTCTAGTCACGCCAGAGGCCGAAGAAGAATCGAGCGAGGGCGCTGCCGCCGAATCCGTCGGCGCGAAAGAAAAGAAGGCAAGTGAATTCGTCACCATCCATCAGATCAGAGGGTTGGGTGATTTTATTGCGCTTACCTCTCATCAAAATAGCGGGCGGGTCATTCTTATTTCTCCGGCGGAACAGCTCAATCTCAACGCCGCGAACGCGCTGCTGAAAATGCTGGAGGAGCCACCGCCGCAGACTCGATTTTTACTGGTGACGAACCATCTTGGGCGAATTCTTCCCACTGTTCGCAGTCGCTGCCGTTTACTGAAAATGCCCATGCCGAATCGAGCGCAGGCCAGCGCCTGGCTGGCGGAGCAACGCTGCCCCGATCCCGCCCTTAACCTCGCCCTGGCCGGGCGTGCGCCACTGGATGCGCTGGAAAACGGCGAAAATGTGGAGTGGCAAACACAACGAAAACGCTTCTGCCATGCCTTGTCAAAGCCAGACGCAGGCGATGCTATCGCGACGGCGGAATCGGTGCTAAAGCTCGCGCCTGCCAGTGTATTGCGCTGGTTACAAACCTGGATCTATGACCTGGTCAGCCTCCAGACGACGCAGGAAAGCCGCTACCATCTCGATCAAGCTGAAACTCAAATCAGCTTGAATAAAACTGTTCAATTAATTGATTTATTGAATTTTAATTTAGAAATATCATTGGCGAAGCGGCTTATTCATCATCCGCTCAATCCGAGGTTATTTTGGGAATCATTATTCATTCAATACTTTAAAATATTTAAATAATAAATTGATTATTAATGTTTATTGATTCCCATTGCCATATTGATTTTCCTGAGTTGGCGGCACAAGAGGCGGCCTTACTCGACAATATGCGGGAAGCGCAGGTGAGCCATGCCTTGTGTGTCAGCGTAAATTTGCAGGATTGGCCGCGGGTGCTTGCGCTGGCCGCGCGCCATGACAATTTATTTGCATCGGTCGGCGTCCATCCCGACCAACTTGTTGCAACAACGGACGTATCGGAAACGGATCTGCTGACTCGCGCCGATCACCCGCGCGTCGTCGCCATCGGTGAGACCGGCCTTGACTACTATCGCCTAACGGGTGATTTGGAATGGCAACGGAATCGCTTTCGCACCCACATTCGCGCCGCGCAGACTTGCGCCAAGCCTTTGATTATCCATACCCGTGCGGCAGCGGAGGATACGATCACCATCATGGCCGAACAAGATGCCGGCGCCGTCGGCGGCGTGATGCACTGTTTTACTGAGTCATGGGCGGTGGCGAAGGCAGCGTTGGATTTGGGATTTTATATTTCATTTTCCGGAATCATCACCTTCAAAAACGCCGGCGACCTGCGCGACGTGGTGCGCCAGGTCCCGCTGGACCGCCTGCTGATCGAAACCGATTCGCCCTACCTGGCGCCGGTTCCCCATCGCGGCAAGCTGAACCAACCGGCCTACGTCAAACACGTGGCCGAATGCGTTAGCACGATCAAAAATGTGTCGATCGAGGTAATTGCAGAAAAGACCAGCAGTAACTTCTTTACGTTATTTCGCGACGCGGAAAAATGAAATAGCAGCAGCGCCAGAAGACAATGGCCCGAGGCCACCCTGTTCCAGAGCGGCGTTCCAGGCATGCATCGGCAGAAGCCAATCTGGGCGCGGCTCTCAGCCATGCTACCGAAAAATGTGTCTCCTTTAGGAATTCGCCTGTCTTGCGATGCGCATTTCTTTACGCCGATTCCATTTGCGTTGCACGATCCAACGCCAACCCAAGTGAACCGCGAAATAACCGACGACCGCAAACAAGCTGGACTGAATCGCCAGGCCGATCAACAGGGTATCACCCAGGGAATAGATCCACAGCAACCCCTGCTTGAGCATGCTGAGTAGGCCGAGCGCCTTGAATTCACCGATGGCCGGCGGCGGCGCCGTCGTGCCGGTGGCGAGGGCGCCAATCTTATAGGCGAGGATATAGAGTGGGACGAAGGTGATGGGATTGGTGTAAAAAGTGGTCAGCGCCGCCACCGCGAGATTGGCGCGTAAACCGATCGCCAGCGCTGCCGCGCCGAGAATCTGAAACGGCCCGGGGATCAAACCGGTCACCAAACCGATTGCCACACCCCGAGCCACACCATGGCGATTCAAATGCCACAAACTCGGCCGCGAGAGCAAGCGACCAAAAATCCGCAATGCGCGGTTTGAATTAACTTCCGACGCACTGGGTAAATACTTCTTCAGCCATCCGTTGGGCATCTAATAGAGTCTTTTCTAAGGTTGAAATTCAACAACAGTTTGGGCCCTAAAACCCATGATGTCGCGCCAAGTGCTGCACTGTGCTGAAGTTTTAATCGATATTAAAATCGCGCTCCCTATAATATCGCGCTCGGAACGAAAAAGCATGAATGTCTCGCGCGATAAATGTCATCGCCCCGAAACCCTTATGGATACTGCCTCCCAGACCATGCGTTGCCACAAGGTAAGCGCAGTGCGAGTCGTGGCGATGGCGATTTAAAGTCGTTTGAATGCGTGTTAGTGCGGATCGGCGTCGGGGAGAACGCGTATTTGATTTCCGCTAGACACCTGTTTCGGCGGCGTAGATACAAAATCCGGTGCGCGTGAAAAGC
This sequence comes from Burkholderiales bacterium, assembly GCA_046598945.1. Classification (GTDB taxonomy): domain Bacteria; phylum Pseudomonadota; class Gammaproteobacteria; order Burkholderiales; family JALYOK01; genus JALYOK01. The sequence goes on from JBKJHT010000018.1 coordinate 26,434, forward strand.
ATCCCTTTGATGGCGTCTAAAGCGTTAACGGGCGCTTCTTAAAATGACTGTTTGGTTTGTGCTGTCCGGAACCGGCCTATACGATCATTTCGGAAATGGTTGGTTGGCATAAATATATTCTCAAGCGCAGCGGTATTGGGGTTCGTGCCTCAACTACGGGCAAGGGTTATTCCCTCTACCGGAAAAGGAGCAAAAATAAAATGGCCCCCGCTGGGTCAGCAAAAAGCGCACACGGCGTTTCTTGGTCGGTAAATGCCGAAACATTCGGCGGTAAAGCGTATCCCTGCGCAGTCGCATCAGCGCTCAACTGAGACGAGCGCACGCTCTACCGCGTCAACTAGGCCTTGCGCGGTGAAAGGTTTGTCTACCCATGCGCTCACGCTCGCTTCCAAGTGAGCCAGCGCGTCGCGCGCGTCACCGGTTTCGGCGGAAACAATTACAATGGGCAAATGCGATGTCGCCGGGTTCGCCCGTACGGCACGGATTACAGACGTGCCGTGCTCGTCGGGGAGAAGCAAGTCCAATGTCATCGCACAATAACGGTGTTCGGCAAGGAGCCGCTTGGCCTGGCTGGCGCTATAGGCGGTATCGGTAACGAACCGGGCGTGTTTCAAATAGATGGCGATCAGGTTCGCCATGTCGCGCTCGTCTTCGCAGATCAACACGCGCCGATCGCCGCCCTCCGCCGCCGTCAAGGTGCCGCGCTCGCGCCATTGCGGCAACTCGAAGTAGAATGTTGCGCCCTGCCCGGCAACCGAGTCGTAGCCGATGCTGCCCCCCATCTTCTCAACCAGGGCTTTGCTGATACTGAGGCCTAATCCCGTGCCACCTTTTGGTCGCGTACTGGAAGCATCCGCCTGGGCGAACTTTTGGAAGATGCGGTCGCGGAATTCTTCCGGCACGCCCGGGCCGCGGTCGCTTACCGATATGCGGATTTGGTTATCAATTTGCCGCGCCGAGATGGCGACGCTCGCACCCGTGGGCGAAAATTTCGCAGCGTTGGCCAGCAGATTGGTAATCACCTGCATTAGGCGGTCCGAATCTGCACGCAGGCTAGCCTCGGGCACAGGTTGACCGAGCTCGAAACGAACTCCCAGTTTGTCGGCGAACGCGCGATTCAAGCTTATCGCCTGCTGCAGAAAGGCGCTGACGGGGACCGGCCGGAGCGCAAGACTCATTAAGCCGGATTCGATTTTCTCGGTATCGAGAATGTCGTTGATCAAAGAGGCGAGGCGCTCGCTGTTTTGCACCGCCATATCGAGAAAAACTTTGACGTGTTGCGGAACCTCATCGAGCATGTCCGACCGGATGACCCCCAGAGAGCCTATGATCGCAGTCAGCGGCGTGCGCAGTTCATGGCTGACGTTGGCGACAAACTCGCTTTTCATGCGTTCCACCGCCTTGCGTTCGGTGATGTCCGCGTTGGTTCCCGTCACACGCAGCGCCCGCCCTTGAGCGTCCCTGGCCACAACTTTGGCTAGACTTTGAATCCATTTCCACTCACCCGAGCGTGTCATGACTCGATGCTCAGCCCGGTAAAACGAGATGGTGCCTTTGAGCATGTCGTAGATCTGTATTTGCATTTCCGCCGCATCGTCGGGATGCACCAACCGGCGCAGGGCTTGAACAGTCGTCTGGGTAGGCTGGGGCTGCTGTCCGAGCATGACCGACCCGCCCTCGCTAAGATAAACCTCGCCGCTGCTGACGTCCCACTCGAACAGCGCGAGATTCGAAGCACTCAAACCGAGCTCAAGCCGCTCTTTGCTCGCGCGCACCGCTTCCTCCACCCGCTTGCGCTCGGTGATGTCGGTGGTGAGAACGTAAAACCCCAACACCTCCCAGAGCTCATCGACGCGTGGAATAAACGTAGCCTCAACCTGTCGGCGTACGCCGCCTGCCAGCAATTCACCTTCGAAACTCACCTTCTCGCCCGACAAGGCAGCTTCGATATGGGGACGCGCCCGCGCATAGTTCTCTTCGCCAATCACATCGCGTATGTGACGACCGAAAATCTCCGGCGGTGAGATTCCGAACCAAGTCTGATAGGTCTGATTATTGAAGCGGTAACGCTGATCGGCGTCGACGTAAGCGATCAAGACCGGCATGTTATCCGCGATAGCGCGCAGCCGGCCCTCGCTGTCGCGCAGCGACGCTTCGGCTTCCTTGAGCTCGGTAATGTCCTGGCCGGTGCCGCGATAACCGGAAAAGTTACCTTGGGCATCGAACATCGGGCGGCCATTCACTCGCAGGTAACGGCGGCGACCGTTCCCATCCAACCGTTGCAAGATCAAGTCCTGAAACTCTTGCCGGGCTTCCAGTATGGCTCGATGGCGCGCCCAGTCGTCGCCGCTCATACCGAGCGCCGGCATCTCCCAACGGGTCTTGCCGATATAGGACGCACTCGATAAGGTGGAGCTTTTATCGAGCCCATCTGACATTGAGGTGAAGCGGAATTCGCTGTCTTGTTCCCAATACCAATCGGAGGAGATCTCAGCGAGAACGCGAAAGCGCTCTTCGCTGGCGCGCAGAGACGCCGTCATTTCGTTCGCCAGCGCCAGCGCGGCGCTGCGTCGGTTCGCAAGCATCGAGGCCACGGCCATGAATAACGCGGAAATGAACATCCCGGCGCTCAGCACCACTGCCGGCGTATCATTTTCGGCGGCCGCGTCAAACGCCGCGAGTGACGCAAACCGCATGGTCCAAGTGTGGCCACCCACGTCGACCGTCAGCGTACGGGTAAAGGCCGGGGTACGTGCTGGGCCAAGCGCGTTTTGAGATGGAACGCGCCGATACATCAGAGTATCGGCTTCGATGTGGACGCCGTCATAGATTTCCAGATCCAAATCGGCGGCTTGCTTGGCGAGAATGCCTCTCATCAAGTCGTTCATCCGGAAAGGACCATACACAAAGCCTTGCAGGGCGGCGCGCCGTGCTTGCACCGTGTCCGCGGGTGCTCCTGGGCGATACACCGGAAGGACCATCAAGAACCCTGCTTGCACACCTTCGTCGGTTTCCTGCACCAACGTGACCTTGGCGGACGCGGTGATGATGCCGTAGTCGCGCGCGCGCGCCAGGGCGCGGTGGCGTGTCGGCTCGGCATACATGTCGTAGCCGAACGCACGCAGATTGCGGCCGACGAAGGGTTCCAGGAAGACGCTGGACGCATATTCCGCGCGTTCGCCGGGGGGCCAGATATCGTATGCCGGAAAGCCCTCGGCCCGCACTTGCCGGATATGAGTGTTTTTCTCCGCCGCTAAGATCCGCTGAGCGAAGCCTAAGCCCTGCAGTCCGGGATAACCGTTTTCGATGTTTAAGCTTTGCACATACGCTCGCCACTCGTCACGCTCGATCGATTTTGACGCCGCGAACAGGCCCGCCGCGCCCTGCAGTACCTGCCGATAGTCGAGCAGCCGGCCGGTAATGGCGGCTTCGAGTTCGGCACTTTTGGCATCGAAGCGGCTGTGTGCGCTACGCTCGATCTCATTCCTGGCTAAACGCCACGCCGCCAAAGTAATGAGCAACGAAATGATCAGCACGGTCCAGGCAGCGAAATATCCAGGCCCCATCACCTTGCCGACCACGTTTGTCGACGCCAGAGCGCCTCGCTCATGGCCGGTGCGGTCGCGCATAGTCAGCATAAGAATCAGACTTCTCGCCGCCAACTCGCGGAGCGCTTCATGTCGCCCCATTTAGCCTTGGCGCCGAACATCCAGCGCAGCAATCCGATTAGCCGCCAGAACGATACGAGCTGCCGATAACCCAGGTTCTCCACGATCGCAATCCCGACCAGCGCCGCCAAGTGCCGGGCTCGAGGGTAGAGATGCAATGATATTTCCTCCAGCAGCAGCGCGCTGACCGACAGTAATAGGCCAAAGCAAAAAGCCGTGACCATGAAAGTGATCAACGCCAACTGAGAGATGACCCCGGCGAGATAACCGGCCAGCATGAACACGTATCCCGCGAGTTCGATGAGCGGGCCCCACCACTCGAACACGCTCATGAATGGAAACGCCAGCCAACCGGCTGCGCCGCTGTTGCGCCCGAAAAGCAACGCCAGGTTGAGCACAAGACTCTCTGCAAGGCCACGCTGCCAGCGCATGCGTTGGCTCTTCAACACCTTCAGTGTCTCTGGCGCCTCGGTCCAGCAGATCGGGTCGGGAACAAACGCGATACGGTATCGCGTTTGTTGCGAGCACAGCAAGCGGTGCAAGCGCACCACCAGTTCCATATCCTCGCCCACGGTGTCGGTGCGGTAACCACCGGCGCTGACGACTGTGTCCAACTTGAACAGACCGAACGCCCCGGAAATGATCAGCACCGCATTGAGCGGCGACCAGCCGAGACGCCCGAACAGGAAAGCACGCAGGTATTCGACGAGTTGGAACAACGCCAAGGGATTTCTGGGTAAACCTATCTTGGTCAGAAAACCGCCGCTGACTATACAGCCATTGGCCAGACGCACCGTACCCCCCGCGGCGACGGTCGAAGGATCGTCGATAAACGGCTGCACCAGGCGCTGCAAACTATCGCGCTGCAAAATGGAATCGGCGTCCACCGCACAATACAGGGGATAGCGAGCGGCGTTGATTCCCGTGTTCAGGGCATCCGCCTTGCCGCCGTTCTCCTTATCAATTACGCACAAGTTGGGATGAATCGCCGAGCGATAGATGCCGCGTACGTGCTTGACCGGAATTCGGATGCGGTACGCTTCGGGAAAAGGTATCAGCGCGAATTCCCGTTGCAAGACAGCTAGGGTATCGTCCTTGGAACCGTCGTTGATCGCGACAATCTCGAACTGCGAGTAGTTCAGTTGTAGCAGCGAACGCAGCGACGCGGCGATGGTGGCTTCCTCGTTGTAGGCGGGAACCAGGATGCTGACCGGCGGCTGAAAACCGGAATACGAGCGCGGCAGGTGGTCTAGGCTGCGCGCGTCGGCGTAGCGCCTTAAACTAGCAAGCGAAAGCAGATTGAGCACGATGTAACCGAGATTGACGCAAATGAAATACCACAGAAAAAACCATTGCGTGACGACAATACCAGCAGCGAGCGTCATCCGGGATATTTTTCCGCCATGGCGTGGGTAAGGATTTCGCCGGCGAAACGGTCGCTCAGCCCTGCGCGGATCTCGCGCAGTCGTGGCAGATCGATGAAGGGGAGCGCGGTGAGTGCTTGCGCGGCTCGGTAGCGCACCCACCACACCGGATCGCCCAACAACGAGACCAGCGGCGCGCAGTCGGCGGGAGTGCCGATGCGCCCCAGTGCTCGCGCCGCCTGTAGGCGTACGAACCAGGCGTGGTGGTCGACGAAGCCGCGTAGTTGCGGCAGGTCGCGCGGGTCGCTCAGGCATTTGATGCAGGCGGCGATTACGTCGTCGTCGGTGGTTGCCTTGAGAATGCGGCCCACCGCGGGAAGCGCCTGCGTGCTCTGCGCAATCTCCAGGTAGCGCAGCAAGCGTGTGGTTTGCTGGTGCAAACCGGCGCTCGAGTAGCGCTCGGCGGCCGCCGCCAAGGGGGTCGATACAACATCCGCGCCAGCCTCGGAAAGCATACTCCCCACGCGGGCGGCATCCCACTGCGCACGTGATGCTAACAGAGGGATGAGCACCGGCAGCGCCGCGCTCGCATCGATCAGTAATAGTGCGCGCGCCGCGATCAACGATAACAACGGGTGTGGATCCGCGGCTAGGCGTTTAAGTTCGTCCCAAACGCCGCGGTCGCGTAGATTACCGAGCGTGGTCACCGCTATGAGACGAGCGCGTAGGCTGTGCCGCTGCAACAGGGTTCGCGCCACCCGATCCATGCCGCAGCTCGCGGCGAGGTGGTTGAGTCTATCCTTGGATTCGCCGCGCAGAGACTCGTGGAAATAATTCCATAAACTGAGGAAAGTGTACTGATCGGCGCGCGCGATCACGGGCAAGGACGCAGGAGCAACCTCTAAGCCCAAGGTCAACAGCGGCCGCCATTTCTCGATAAAGCGTTGCGCCCGATGTTGCCGCAACACCAGAGCGGCGCGCAGCCATGCGATAACTATTATGAGTAAGATCGCCAGGCAGAACACCCCGATCCCCGTCCACAACACCAGGCGCAAAAAGGTCTCAGAATTGATAGCGAAGTCCCGCTCGCGCGCCACGCCGGTTGTACAAAGTACCTTGCGCCTGCCACAACGCCTCGAAGCTCACCGCCCAATGGCGGCTGAACCAATGGCGGCCTAACAGGCCCCAGCCGCGCACGTCGGTTGTGAGCACGCCGGCGGGCGCCACGTTTTCCACTTCCTTACCAAACGTATACGCGATACCAATCGAGCTACGATCGCCGTAGTAGTAAGCGAACTGAAAGCGGTGACTGGCTGCCGATCCTGCGCCCTCGGGGCGTCCGGCATAGAGCGTGTAAGCCGCCCGGTAATTCCCGAAGTAGCGTTCGGCGGTTAGCAACGCAAGATTGGTATTGCTTAGCGCGTATTCGGTGTGACGCAAGCCTGCGTGCAATCCCCATCCCCCAGGAAAGTTTTTTTCGAGTTGCCCGAACACCGACCATTTCGCCAGAATATGGTGGCTCGGGCTCGCGTTGGCCTCCACCAGAGTGGTCCAGGTATCCGCCAGCGGATAATAGAAGCCTCCGAGCACCTCTTGGTCGCGCTGAGCAAATCGCTCGGTTTCACGCATGTGCCCGTAGATGACTTCCCGCGGCGCGAAACGATGGACGCCTTCCAGATAAACACTCCGCCAATGATTGAAACCATTGCCCAGGTTTTCGTAGGACGATCCAACCTCAAACTCGGTCGTTTGCGGCGCTGGGCCGATCGTTTTGGGCGAAGCCGGGCCTTCAGTCGCGGCGGCAAACATAAGGCACCCATCGCAGCTAGGGGCATCCGGGGTAGCCGCAGCGGCGCGGCCGGCTGCACAAGCGAGTAGGAATGCGCTGATCGTGAAACGAGCGCCGAGCATCATGTCATGGCTTGGGGCTGACCAGGCGGCGGATGCGGGCCTTGAGTTCGTTGGGTTGGAAAGGCTTCACTAGGTAGTCGTTAGCGCCTGCGTCCAACGCCCGCACTATCTCTCCTTCGAGGGACTTCGCCGTCAACATCAGAATCTTAGAATCGCGCCACGCGGGCTTGGCGCGGATATGCGCGATAAGCTGAAAGCCATCGACGTACGGCAGCATGACGTCCAACATACTCAGGGCGGGGGGCACGCTCTCGTCGATTAGCTTTTGAGCGGCGCGTCCGTCGCGCGCCAACAAGACGCGAAAACCTTCGCGCTCGACAATGAACTGAAGTAAAAACGCAATCTGGTCGTCGTCCTCGACGATCAAGACAGTGGGTTGGTCGAGAGTGGCTTCCACGTACTAAACCGCTGTTTCAGAGAGTAAGAAATTCAAATCCCCTTGCTTCACCAAACTAGGACTGTACCGCTGGGTCAGCGGGGGGTCAATCACTAGTGTAGTTTTCGGCATTCTGTTTGTACTTAACGCAGTAATGTCCGGTTAAAAGTCCAACTACATCAATTGGTTGTTGTCGGGTTTGGGAATAGTTCTGTTTGCATCGGTCTGGAAGGCGCATGTTAGCCCGACTTTCGCTATTCGAGGGTAGAGACGAGCTATGTAGGTGAATTCATTAATAGCGTAACCCAAAGGTCTCCACTACACCGCACAAGGTTCGGCGGTTTGACAAGTCTGCCTGGCAGTGATCTTCGGCGGTGGTTATTCGGGCAGTTTTAAGCGCAGCAAATCAAGCAGAGCGCGATGCTCCGGCTCGGGTTGGGTGTAGCGCGAGAGCACGAGTTGACGTCCGTCGGCGGTGGGCACGTGCACGTCCACTATCCGGATCGTCTTGAACTTGTCGAGCACCTCGCTCGCGGTGAGTCCCTTCGCCAATTGCATGAGTTGCGCTTTCAGGGTTACCAGCAGGCAATAGGCCAGTAAGTCGACGAAGATACACCCTTCGATACGCGACTCGAGCTGATGGTGAATCGGACGCACGGCGAGATCGTGTTTGAGCTCTTTGAAGGCTTGTTCCACTTCGGTAAGCCGCACGTAGAACGTCCACAATTGATCCGGATCGTGTCCGGCGATAGGGCCATTGGTGCACAACAAATAACGCCCCTCACGACGACGCACTTTACGTAGCTTCGCACGACCGTAGCGTGTCTCGATGCGCTTGAGGAAATCACTCAGCGTGTTCGAGTCCTTGGTGTTGCCTGCGAGCACTTCGTAGCTCAACGGAAAGTCTTCCGGAGTAACGATATGAGCAATCACCACCTGCCCGCAGTCCAAACCGCTTATCCCGACTGTAGCCGTATTGTCGCTTGTCGTCCTCCTCGCGCGGCGTGTCCGATTCGAAATACGTGCGGGTCAGATCGTAGAGCAGCACATCGAACCTCGCCTCAAACAGCTCGCCCCAGCGCACCTGCAGAAACTTGAATAGCTCGTCTTTGTGCCCAACCAATTTGTCCAGGCATCGATACAGCGTGTCCTTCTCCGCCAGCGCGAAATCCGCATTGAGCAGATCACTCATCGCGCTCGCGTCATACCAGCGTGCGCAGCTTGACTGCGGTTTTGGTCGAACGAAAAGGGGCTCTATCGAACAGGCTCAGACACAAATCGATCGTGGTCGCATCGAGCGCGTAGACCGTCGCGTCCAGATCGATCCCCAGCGGTTCCCTGGCGTAGAGTTCCAGCGCACGCACGATCAGGTGTATCGCCAACGCATGACGGGGGTGGCCCTGGTCCATGGTTGCGCCAGTCGCGCAGGTCCAACGCATCGGCCAGCGTCGAGCGCGTCTTTGAGTCCCATGTGAAAAAGCTTGGCGTGATTGGCTTGTAGGCAAGCCTCGATATCGCGCAAGGATTCCCGCCACGTAATTTGCGCGAAAGCCATCACACGAAACAAATCGGCGCAGCCCAAGGTATGAACACCAGTGTTGCCCGCGTGGCGTTCGATGATGCTGCCAACGGTCTTCCACGGCACGTACTCCATGACTTGCGCAAATGGCCCTGGCCCTAGGCCACCCCGTAGGCCAGCCGCCAGCGTCTTGCCCACGTTCATGCGTCACCCCAGGGCGTCTAAACCCGTAAGCATCGCAACTATTCAATCTAAAATTCAAATCGTGGACACCCCTAAAACTCACAGAACCCGCGCTGTTATTCGCTGTGCGGTCGCTTCGTATCCTACAAACCGGATATTACTGATTTCTCACGAGAATCATTTGACGTAACGGCCTGATCTATCTCCACGTCCTCGCCAAGCGAGCCGTTGTCATTTGAACGCAATCGCCTATAGTGGCGCCACCGCAATATCTTATATGCGGCGGGAATCACAAACATCGACAGTAGCGGCGCCGTGATCATGCCGCCCACCATGGGCGCGGCAATCCGTTGCATTACTTCCGATCCTGTCCCACCGCCGAACATGATCGGCAACAGCCCGGCCAAAATGACGGCAACCGTCATCGCTTTCGGTCGAACGCGCAGTACCGCACCTTCGCGGATCGCGTCATCCAGAGTTTCGGGTGTAATCGCCACACCTAGTCGTTCGCGCTTCTCGAGCGCTTGCTTGAGGTATAGCAGCATAATTACGCCAAACTCGGCTGCCACGCCGCCGAGCGCTATGAAGCCGACCACGGATGCAACCGACATCGCATGGCCGAGGAGATAAATCAACCAAAACCCGCCCATCAACGCGAATGGCAACGACGCCATAATTAACAAAGCTTCGTCGAATCGCTGGAATGTCAGGTATAGCAGGACGAAGATGATCAGCAGCGTGAACGGCACGACTACTTTCAGCTTGGCGGTCGCACGCTCCAAGAATTCGAATTGTCCCGACCAGGCGATCGAGTAGCCAGCAGGAACTTTGACCTCGCGCGCCACCGCTTGCTGCATATCGTTGACCGCCGATCGGAGATCGCGTCCGCGGATATCTACGTAGACCCAACCGGACAAGCGCGCATTTTCACTCTTCAGCATCGGCGGGCCGTCGGTAATGCTGATCGCCGCGACATCAGATAACGTAATTTGCGCACCGCGTTCGGTGAGCACCGGCAGTTGCCGCAGCTTCTCGACGGAATCACGCACCTCGCGAGGGTAGCGCACACTGATCGGAAAACGCTGTTGCCCTTCGACCGTTTCACCGATATTCTCGCCGCCGATGGCGGCCGAAATGATGCTTTGAACGTCGCCGATGTTCAAACCGTAGCGCGAGGCCTTGTCGCGATCGATCTTCATATCGATGTAGCGCCCGCCGGTCAAGCGTTCGGCCAACGCGGAACTAACACCCGGTACGGTTTTGACGACCCGCTCGATCTCCGCTGTGATGCGATCGATTTCGCTCAGATCCGCGCCGGCCACCTTGACGCCAACGGGGCTTTTAATGCCGGTGGCAAGCATGTCGATGCGATTGCGAATCGGTGGCACCCAGATGTTGGCGAGCCCAGGCAATTTCACCGTGCGGTCCAGTTCCTCGACCAACTTCTCGGGCGTCATGCCGGGGCGCCACTCGGAGCGGGGTTTGAATTGAATCGTTGTCTCCACCATCTCGAGCGGCGCCGGATCGGTCGCGGTCTCGGCGCGGCCTATTTTGCCGAACACGCGCTTCACTTCGGGCACCTGCATGATCAGTTTGTCGGTTTGCTGCAACACGTCGGCGGCCTTGCCCGCTGACAGGCCCGGCAGTGCGGAAGGCATGTATAGAAGATCGCCTTCGTCCAACGGCGGCATGAACTCGCCACCGATTCTGGTGATCGGAATAATCGTCGCTGCCACCACCAGCAATGCGAGTACCAGCGTGGTGCGTGGAAAGCGCAGTACGCCATTCAGCAGCGGCCGATACAACGCGATGAGCGCACGGTTGAGCGGGTTCTTCGTTTCATCAGGAATCTTGCCTCGAATCAGGTATCCCATCAGGACCGGTATCAAGGTCACCGATAGCCCCGCGGCAGCGGCCATCGCATAGGTTTTTGTATAGGCAAGCGGAGAGAACAGGCGCCCCTCCTGCGCTTCCAAGGTAAACACCGGGATAAACGACAGCGTGATGATCAACAGGCTAAAGAACAGCGCGGGGCCGACTTCAGCCGCTGCCTCGGCTATCACTTGCCATTGTTCGTTACCTTCGAGCTTTCTGCCGGGATTGGCGTGCCGCCACGCCTCGATGTGCTTGTGCGCGTTCTCGATCATCACCACCGCCGCGTCGACCATGGCGCCGATCGCAATCGCGATTCCGCCCAGCGACATGATGTTGGCGTTGACGCCTTGATAGCGCATCACGATGAACGCCATCAACACGCCCAGCGGCAGGGAGACGATCGCGACAAAAGCCGAACGCAAATGGAACAAGAACACCAGGCACACCAATGCAACGACGATGAATTCCTCGATAAGCTTGTCTTTGAGATTGTCGACCGCGCGCTCGATCAACTCGGAGCGGTCATAGGTCGTCACGACTTCCACGCCTGGCGGCAGGCTTGGCTTGAGCGTTTCCAGCTTGGCTTTAACCGCGGCTATCGTCTCCAGCGCATTCTTACCGGAGCGCATCACGATGACCCCACCCGCGACCTCGCCCTCGCCGTTGAGGTCGGCGATGCCGCGGCGGATCTCCGGACCCATTTGGATGCGCGCCACGTCGCCAAGCCGCACCGGCACCCCGGCCTCTGTGGTCAGGAGTGGAATTTTGCGGAAGTCGTCCAGCGTTTTGAGATAGCCGCTGGCGCGCACCATGTATTCCGCTTCGCCCAGCTCCAGCACGGAGCCGCCGCTTTCTTGATTGGCGTTTTGCACCGCCTCGATTACTTTGCTGTGCATGATGTTGTAGGCGCGCAGTTTGTCGGGATCGAGCACGATCTGATACTGCCGCACCAGGCCGCCGATGCTTGCGACTTCGGCGACGTTGGGCACAGCTTTCAACTCATACTTGAGAAACCAGTCTTGCAACGCGCGTAATTGAGATAGATCGTGCTGACCGGTACGATCCACCAGCGCATACTCGTACACCCAGCCTACGCCGGTCGCATCCGGGCCGAGTGAGGCTTTAGCGCTCTGGGGCAAACGCGATTGCACCTGATTCAAGTATTCCAGGACCCGTGAGCGCGCCCAGTAGAGATCGGTGCCGTCCTCGAATAAAACATAGACAAAAGAATCGCCGAAGAACGAATAGCCTCTCACCGTCTTTGCCCCCGGCACCGACAGCATGGTCGTGGTGAGGGGATAAGTGATCTGATCTTCGACTATGCGAGGCGCCTGGCCCGGATAGGTGGTGCGGATGATTACCTGCACGTCGGACAGATCGGGAATCGCATCGAGCGGTGTGTTGGTAAGTGACCAGAGGCCCCAGGCCGTCACCATCAGCGTGGCCAGCAACACCAAGAAGCGATTCGTGATCGACCAGCGGATGAGCCTGGCGATCACGGCTTCTTCCCTTCGGGACCCGTCGCAGCCGAGGGAGCGCCCGATTCGCCAGGCGCCGGCGTCGTTGGCGTCAAGGATTTCAGTTCGAATCCACCCTTTTGACCGGCGTGAAATTCAAAGCTCACTTGATCGCCCTCGGCCAAGCCCTTCGGCAAGCCTGTTGCCGGGATCTGAAAGTCCATCGTCATCGGACCCCAGTCGAGGCTGGGGACGGGGCCGTGGGAGATGGTCACGGCATCTTTGCCGATGTGTTCCAGCTTGCCTTTCGCGCGGTGCGTCTCGCCTGCCTTCGCCTGAGACATCTGCGCATCCGCCACGAGCATCGCTTCCATGCGCGTGGTCGTTGCCTTCAGGCTCGCCTCGGAATCGATCAGAAATTGACCGGAGACGACGACTTTTTGCCCCGCCTCCAAACCTTTGCGGATTTCCGTTTGGCCGTCGCTTTCCACGCCGATCTCCACGTCTATCGGTTTGAACTTACCCTCGCCTTCAGCCACAAGCACGACACTGCGTTTTCCCGTTTGGATCACGGCTTCGGTTGGCGCCAGCAATACATCGCGCTTCTCCGTCGCAGCAAAATCGACGTTCGCAAACATGCCGGGGGAGAGTCTGCCTTCCGCGTTCGCGAGCTCTATACGCACTTTGAGTGTGCGCGTGGTGGGATTGACTTCGGGGAGTATCGCGCTGACTTTTCCATTGAAGACCGTACCCGGATACGCCGGCGTGCGCGCCTGGACGGCTTCGCCTGGCTTGACCGCGGCCGCGCGGGCTTCAGGCACCTCGGCGTTTACCCAAACGCTGCTGAGATCATTGATGCGAAACAGGGTGGTCCCGGGCATCACCGTCATCCCTTCGCGTACGCCCAGTTCGGTGATGACACCGCTCACTGGGGCATAGAGAGTCGCCCGCGCTTGCATCTTGCCGCTGCGCTCGATCAAGCGAATCTGCGCCTCCGTCATACCAACCAGCATCAAACGCTGGCGCGCAGCGCTCTGTAATTCTTCCATATCCGGTACCTGCATGCGCTTGAGCGCGAGGTATTCCTCCTGGGCGGCAACCCATTCCGGCGCCAGAATTTCTACCAGAGGTTGTCCTTTGCGCACGGGATCGAGCGGCGCCCGCGCGTACAGCTTTTCAACGTAGCCCGTCACGCGCGCCTGAACGACGGCCACATTGCGTTCGTTGTAGGCGACACTGCCGACCGCATCGAGTTTTTGCGCCAGCGATCCTTTGACGACCTCAGTTGTGCGCACCCCCAAGTTTTGCACCATGCGCGGCGAAATGCTGACCTTGCCGTCATCCGCGCCCTCGTCGGCGTACACCGGCACCAGTTGCATATCCATGAACGGCGACTTGCCGGGCTTATCGAATTTTTGCGCCGGCACCATCGGATCGTGCCAATATAAAACTTTGCGGCCATCTTTTTCTTGGGCTGCGCTTGCGCTACCGGCTGAGGCCCCTGCATCCGCTGCGGCCGTGGGTATCATTGTCGACATCTGCCGCATGGCGTACCAATAACCCACTCCACCCGCCGCAGTCACAAGCATTACTGCCCCAAGCCCGAACCAAATGATGCGTTTCATTTCACGTCTTTCCTGGGAGCGGATTCCGGCACAAGAAAATTCAGGTTGGCCCAAGCGCGTGCCAATTCCGCTTGCGTCTGAACGTCGGCGAAACGCGTTTCAATAGCGGTGCGGCGCGCGTCCAGGGCAGCGGCCAAATTTCCGCGGCCGGACCGGTATGCCGCCAAGGCTGCCGCCGCCGCCTCACGCGAAAGCGGAACCAGCTCTTGCCCATAGCGTTTGAGACGCGCTCGTGCGGTTTCCCAATCTGCCACCATCCGTTTGATCTCAGCCTCGTGCATCCGCCGCGCCTCCTCACGCTCGGCCTGTACTTGTTGCAGCGCCTTGTAGCGCGCGGCGATGACCGGATCTTGGCGTTTCTCGCTGAAGACCGGCAAGTCGATGCGCGCTTGAATCGTGACCATGTTGGAGAACGATGAGCCGCGTTGCGCGTACGCCAACTCGAGACTCCAGTCCGGCTTCTTTGCTGCTTGCGCTTCGGCAATGTCCGCGCGCGCCATAGCTTCCATCGGCTCATATGTCAGGAGCAGCGGATGATGTTCAAGCACCTGCAAAAATTCGTTCGGTGCATGCGGCAGGGCGTAGAAAGACGGTGGCTTATCGAGCGGCCGGGTAGCCTCGGTTTCTCCCACGTAGCGCGCCAGTGACGCTTGAGCGCCTCTGAGATCCCGGTCAGCTTCTTGAATGCGGTCTTGGACTTGTACGCGTGTCGTGCGCGCGATGATCGGATCGGCGGGGCTGCCTTTGCCGCCTGCCACCGCGGCGCGTGCCGCTTCGGCCAGCAGTGCCGTCTCACGTTCGAGATCGCGCAAGACGCGCAGCCGTTGCTCAATGAAGTAGCGCTCCAGCCACGCGAGCGCTACTTGCCGGCGCAAATCGGTCTCGGCACTGATGAGCTTGGCCTGTTCGCTTTGCTTCTCGGCCACGGCCTTGGCTTCCCGTGCGTGAAGCTTTTCGGTGCGGGTGAACTGTTGACTGATGCCGATTTTACGCATCGTCATGAAATCGCGCCCAACGCTGAACGCGTCGGATCCGTTCACCGGCAAGTTCTCCACGCCGATTCCCAGTTGCGGATCAGGCCGCTGACCGGCGCTGACGATCAAGCTTTCGGCGGCACCGATCGCGGCAGATTGTGCGGCGAGCTGCGGCGAACGCGCTTGAGCAAGTCGGAGCGCCTCGGGCAAAGACAATGGCGTCGCGCTCTGCGCCGCGGCATACAGCGGAGCCAAAGCGACTGCGACTAACAGAAGCCTACTTAAAGCCAAGCCGGGAGCCGCCGGTGAGGGTGCGCGTGCTATCGGGGCACAAATCGAAAAAAACATGAATAGTCTCCTTGTAGGAAATCACAGTCACCTCACGTGCATGCGACGTGCGGCGATCACTGAAACTTACAAGAAGACTTAAATCTGAAAGCTACAGAAACGAATCGATTTGGGAGGATCGCCTGTGCGCCCTACACGCGAGACGATGAAGGTAAGATGCTCTTTATATTCGAGCAGTGGAACGACCAAGACCATGGCGAGCAACGGTGACGTCAACGGCAATTCTCCGGTGTCCAACGACTGCTGATCCGCGGTGCAGTGTGCATGACATAAATTTAAGTTCATGCTGCCTGCGTTGTTACAATCCGAGGTTTGAACCTCAGCCATAACCTTAGTCAGTCCGGCCGCCGGCATCAGGCAGCCGCTCATCGCCAATGCTGCTTGGGTAAAAAATAAAAACACGAGCACGCTGCGTGCGATTTGACGAATGCCATGTCGTGATCTGAGCGTCATTATGGGACTAGGATAACGGGGGATTAGGAGCTTGTCCATCCATGCTTGGTCTCACGACGATCAATGGCCTTATACAACACGAGAAGCGACGCTCAAAACGTGGTCTGCCATGCACAGCAGACGGGCTCTGGAACGTTATTAGTAGCCATACTCGCAGTATTGCGAATCTTGGAATAACCGGCTGTGCGGGTATGCGTCTGATCATTTTGAACCGACATTTGTATCTCTCCTTTGCGGCAGCGCCCGCCGAGTGGATGTCAGTAATTTTAATCAGTGGGTATCGTGTCACAAGGTCTGCGATATGAATTGGGTAACCATCGTTGAACCACTGGCCCGTGCGGTCGCGATGTAACCGCTGCCGACAAAAATCTCTTCATGAATCTGAAAATCATTGACGTAAGGTAACAAACGATCCCACGGTGCGTGTACCCCTTCGAACGTGCTCAAATAACCCCATGCTCGATGTCGATGCCAGGGATTGAAGATGCGACGCCAATCCGTGGGTAGTTTAAACCCCGCAATCGCGATGCGTGCGCCAGGTTTTGCCGCACGAAAGATACGCTCGATCGCGGCGCTGCTGCGAAGTACGTCATGAGTGTAATGAAACAGCAGCGCGTCGGCGCTGATATCGATGCTTGCCGCCTCCATCGATGCGACGATCTGTGTCACGTTATCGAGGTGGTTTATTTCGATTCGATGTTGTGCGATTGCCGCCATGTCGGGGCAAAGTTCGATTGCGATCACTCGGCCTTGCGGTCCCACGGCTTGCGACAATACTGGCAGTGATAAACCTGTTCCGGAGGCAATATCAATGACTGTTTCGCCCTCGCAGAGCCCAAGCAGTTCAATCGTTTTGCGGCGAACGGGGTCGATGAGACGACAGGTCGCATCGTATTGATGAGCTAATTTTTTGTAGCTAGCGAGGGCAAATTCAGGATTCGGCTTTCCGCTGTCGCGAAGAGATTTCATATTTGACCTTAGGGCAATCTTGGCAACCACCACCATCAGCGCGTTCACGTTAGAAGTGGTGTTTCACGAAAGACACGGCGTCTTCGATGGGCGATGGTAACGCTGTAGTCAGGCGTATGGATCCGTTGTTCAATGTTGGTGCCCATGATGGGCGTCGGGATAATGCGGGTGGGCATGACTTATCGGATCGTGGCCATGCCGATGCGTATGGCGGGTGTCGTCTGGCACAAAATTGTCATGTTGGTGTTGGTGATGTTCGTCATGTACGTGTTCATGAGTGTGCTCCAATACATCATGGGCGTGCTCGTGATCGTGACGCTCGGTTAAGTGTAACCACACCCCCACACCCATCAAAACACCGGCAAGCACGAGCGTTACCGTAACCGTCTCACCGAGTAGGATAAACGAAATCATCGCCCCGGCGAACGGTGCAATCGAGAAGTACGCGCCGGTGCGCGCAGCGCCGAGGTGACGAAGCGCAACGACAAATAGCACCAGGCTCGCGCCGAAACTGAAAAAACCGACTGCGCAAGCAGCGACAATAACTTGAAATGATGGGAACGTCGCTCCGAGTATCCAAGCAATCATAACATTCACCACGCCAGCCACAATCCCCTTTATCATTGCGATGAAAGTAGCGTCAGTTAGCGCGATTTTCCGCGTCAGATTGTTGTCAATACCCCAAAAAAAACAAGCTGCCAGCACGGCGAGTGCAGGCAACGCATAGCCAATGCCAATTTCGCCTGGCCAGGAGAGTACGAGCGCCCCGATCACGATCAGCGCCATGCCGAACGCGATGCGCCGGTCGAAGTTTTCGTGGAACACGAACCAAGCCAACAACGCCGTGAACACCGCTTCAGCGTTCAACAGTAGCGACGCGGCCGACGCGGGCAAGCGAGACAGTCCCACCATTAGAAGCACCGGGCCGATCACACCGCCTGTCGCAACCGCGATGGCCAGCCACTTGACTTCTCCACGTGCCAGGCTGACGGATTCGGTGCGCCGAAACTGCCGTGCTAAGGCAAGCCCAACTCCCGAACCCAAGTAAAGCAGCCCCGCCAATAGCCACGGGCTCACCGACCCGAGCAAGAGTTTGGCGGCTGGGGCGCCGGCGCCGAAAAGCACGGCCGCTCCCAATGCAGCCATCACACCCGGATTACGCCAAGCATTCATGTATACGGTCTGCCAAACGTTCACAGGTTACTGATCATTTGCTTCGCTATTTTGCCGACTCGATCTGCATCAGCGTGAAGGCCCCGTTGATCTTGTCAGCGGCGAAGTTGATTTTATCTCCCTCTTTGATCTGATCGAGCATCGCGGCGTCTTTGACGCGAAAGATCATGGTCATGCCGGGCATATCCGGGTTTTTTATCGGGCCGTGCTTAATGGTGACTTTGCCGGCATCCTTGTCGACTTTCTTGACTTCGCCTGTCGTCATCGCGGTCGAACCGGCGTGATGGCTGTCATGCTGATCGGCGAAGACTTGGGAAAGCGGCGCGCTTA
The DNA here is from genome assembly GCA_046598945.1 of Burkholderiales bacterium. Classification (GTDB taxonomy): domain Bacteria; phylum Pseudomonadota; class Gammaproteobacteria; order Burkholderiales; family JALYOK01; genus JALYOK01. Next base: position 44,659 of record JBKJHT010000018.1, read on the forward strand.
GAACCATGACTAAGGCTAGGAAAAGTGAATGAGTGCGTTTCATACGATGTTCCTTTAAATAAGAAAAATGAACTAAGGAAGCTCCGATTTATTTCGAGTTCTAAGCGAGACAAGGCGCGAACAAAAAATATCGACGCAGCTTATGGATGATATGTAAGAAGATATTTTTTGTGAGTAACACAGTATCGCGACGAAATCGGATTAAATCGAAGCTTCCCTAATGTTTAACGGCGACTTTACCGATCATACCGGCTTCCATGTGACCCGGTTGGAGGCAGGCGAAGTCGACCGTACCGCTATGGGTGAACTGCCAAACGATCTCACCGGTTTTCCCCGGCAACAGGCTAAGCATGTTGGCATCGGCATGCTCCATCTCCGGGAATTTCTGCATCAAAGCCGCGTGCTCCATCAGTTCTTTGCGTGTGCCGAGCACCATCTCGTGTTTCAGCTTCCCGGTATTCTTTACGACGAAGCGGATGGTTTCGCCTTCCTTTACGTTGATTCTATCCGGCGCGTAACGCATGTTATCGCCGGCAACGATTTCGACCGTGCGCGAGATTTTCTTCGAGTTACCCGCCTTGCCTATGGCGTCACCGCCATGGGCGTCCCCACCGCCGTGATGATCTTTCTTGGCGACTTGGGACTTATGCACGTCACTGCTCGCGCAGCCGCTGGTTGCAACGAACGCTAGTGCAATAGCTGAAATGGCGATCAGATGTTTCATGGTGTTACTCCTTATAAAAATGGTCTTTCGGATAAGTAGGATTCACACGGTAAGGCCGGCGCCAGGTAGTTGTAGTTCACGCATTAGACCAAGCGTCCCTAATGCGCGCCATGGCCGCCACCCTTGCGGACTGTTATAACCGTCTCGTTGGGCACGGGAGAAACGTCGCCGCTAACGGGCGCGCGCAGAGGCGCTAGCGGTTCCCCAGTCCATTCGTACGCGACTGTGCCGGCTGGGTGCTTGTACCAACCCGGATCCTTATAATCCTCGCGCGCCAGGCCGTCGCGGATCTTCACCGTGGTGAACATGCCGCCCATTTCGATCGCGCCAAACGGTCCGGTACCGGTCATCATCGGTAAGGTATTGTCGGGCAGCGGCATCTCCATTTCGCCCATATCGGCCATGCCCTTTTCGCCCATCGTCATGTACTCCGGCACAAGCTGATTGATCTTCTTCACTACATCGCGCTGATCGACGCCAATCATAGTAGGCACTTGGTGGCCCATGGGCCCCATGGTGTGGTGGGACTTATGGCAGTGGAATGCCCAGTCACCGGGTTCGTTGGCGATGAACTCGATCGCCCGCATCTGGCCAACGGCTATATCTGTAGTCACCTCGGGCCAGCGTGAACCCGGCGCAGTCCAGCCACCGTCGGTACCCGTGACCTCGAACTCGTGACCATGTAAATGGATCGGGTGGTTGGTCATGGTGAGATTACCCATGCGTACGCGCACACGATCACCCTGCCGGCATACCAGCGCATCGATACCGGGGAACGCCCGGCTGTTCCAGGTCCATAGATTGAACTCCAGCATAGTGGCGATCTTGGGTGTATAGCTGCCCGGATCGACGTCGTAAGCATTCAACAAGAACACGAAATCGCGATCGACCGGCATGAACTTCGGGTCTTTCGGGTGGGTGATCCAAAACCCCATCATGCCCATCGCCATTTGCGTCATCTCGTCGGCGTGCGGGTGATACATGAATGTACCCGGCCGTTTCGCGATGAACTCGTAAACGTAAGTCTTGCCCACGGGGATCTGCGGCTGGTTGAGCCCGCCGACGCCATCCATACCGTTGGGTAAGCGCTGTCCATGCCAATGAACGGTTGTGTGCTCCGGCAGTTTGTTGGTGACGAACAAGCGCACCTTGTCGCCTTCCACCACCTCGATCGTCGGGCCGGGGCTCTGGCCGTTATAACCCCACAGGTTGGCCTTCATGCCGGGCGCGATTTCGCGTACCACGGGCTCGGCGATCAGGTGAAATTCCTTAACGTTATCCTTCATGCGCCATGGCAGCGTCCAGCCGTTGAGAGTGGCCACTGGTTGGTAAGGCCGTCCGTTCGGTGGTACAAGCGGTGGCTGCATGCTGGGGCTGGATTGTGTGGGGGCTTCCGGTAGGCCTGCGCCTTGAACACTCGACACTATAGTAGCGCCCACGGCCACGGCGCCGGATGTGCGTAAAAAATCACGCCGATTGGTCATGGTTAATTTCCTTTACGATGTTGAGAATGGGGATCGGTACCCATATTGGGTTGTGCCGGTTTCGCCTCGACGGGCGGCGGCACGTCTGGCGCGGGCGCATTCGACATCGCGGTGGTCGGCAAGCGCCCGCCCAGCGCCATTTGCAGTTCGGTTTCGGCGATCCAAAACGACTTAAGTGCATCGATCGACGCGTTGACGCTGGCGATCTGCTCGCGCGAGTCGGCTAGCAATTCGAACACACTTACCAGCATGCCGTTATAGCGCAGCAGCAGTTCTTCCGAGATTTTTTTACGCAACGGCACCACCTCATCGCGGTAGTGTTTGGCGAGGTCATACATGCTGACATAATCCGAATAGCTTGCGCGCACTTCCGAACGAGCATTTACGGCGGTTTCTGCCAAACGGTTAACTGACTGCATGTATATCGCTTCCGCCCGAGCAATACGGGCACCGCCCCAGTCGAATAGCGGGATTTCAAGTGAAATCTGATAGCCGTTTCTAACGGGCTCACCCGGACCTCGGACTTGCGACGCCCCGAGTTCCAGCACGTTGATAAAGCGCGTCGCCTTGCTCAGCCCCAGCGAACTAGCCAGGCCCTCGCTCTGCCGGCGCGCAGCCTGAATATCGAGCCGCTGCACCATCGCGAACGCTTCCAAGTCCTGCAATTGGGGACGCGCGGCCGGTAACGCCGGCAGGCGTTCCGGTAGTTGGAAGCGTATGTCTTCGCCCCACAGCCCTATCAGGCGAGTGAGCTTTTCTCGCTCGGAGGTGGCAACCTGTTGCGCTCGGGCGAATTGTGCCGCGGCATCTGCGTAAAACACTTGTTCGCGCGCTTGGTCGAGTTTGCTGAAGTTACCGGCACGCGCCATACGCTCCGCGAGTTGTCCACCCGCTTCCGCTGCGATTTTAACTTGATCGGCAAATCGTACGCTTTCCTGTGCCGCGACCGCTTGGAAATAAGCTTTTCGTGTCTCGGCGGCAACGCGAAGCACATCGTTGGCCACTAAGAGTTTAATTTGTTCGAAACGCCTGGTTTCAATACGCTTGGCCAAGGGGATCGTCAGAAATTGTAGGAAATCGAAGCCCAAAGTCCTGTCAATTTCAAGAGCCCCGCCACCGCGCACATTAGTAAAGCCAAAGATTGGATTACGTAGTCGGCCGGCCTGCACCACGTCAGCTTCGGCGATACCCACTTCAGCGTATATCGCTTGAAGCCCGCGATTGTTAAGCAGCGCAACTTGTATGGCGTCGTCGACCGTAAGCGGCTGGGCAAGGAGTTTTTTCACGCTTGCTTGTACGCCGTCGGCGTCAGACGCCGAGCGCACCCACGTCGCATCTTTCGCGAGGCGTTCCTTGGCGACGTTTGCGACGGCGCCGAAGCCGCCATCGCGCGATAGCGTGGCGCAACCGCCGAGCAGCAGAACAACTGCCGCGATTAGCGATAATTTGAAGCGGTTTAGGCTGGGAGGATCAGTAAAAATCATTGCTTATCTCCCTTGCCCATGTCGCGCATGTCATTATCCGGCATCGCTTTTTTTGTGAATCCCGAGATGACATAACCCGAGGGGGATTTTTCCAAAGAGAATTGCACGGCATCACCTTCTTTTATTTGATCAGCGAGCGTGGTGTCTTTCAAACGAAAGAACATAGTCATTTTCGGCCAGCCCAGCACCGCGATAGGATCGTGGATCAGCTTCACTTTGCCGTTAGCCTTATCGATACTCTTAACGACGCCTGAAGCCATAATCGTGGCGCCCGGCCCTGCCGTGGGCTTTTCAGCAACCGAGGGTGCCTGGGGCTCGGTCTTTGCCATACTGTCATGGCGTTCGTGGTCGCTGGGTGCCAGCATGGTTTCCTTGGGTTCGGTGGTCGTTGGCGCCACCGCGCTATGTCCCGCATGGCCTGCGGCGCCTGAACCACCTGCGACTTCATCCAGAACCCGCTTCCAAGGAGCGATTTTTTGCTCGCGGAAGGGCTGATAATCAACGAAGGCTGACACAGTGGTGGTCGCCGCGACAGGAACGGTGGGATCGCTTGGATCCGGCCGTATTTGTTGTGCATTTGCGGAGCCAATCGGCACTGCGACCGCAAGTAGAACGGAGCAGAGCAACAATGCCGCACGGACCACTCTTGAAATGATTCTCATGATTCTTCCTATTGATAACAAATTGAGGTCATTAATGGATCAGGCGGTGTTTCTGCCCAGTTCGTTTTAAGCTTTACCATAATAGAAAAAAGTATCCTTAACTTAGCTGACGCCAACATTACATTTTTGTAATATTCACGAATTTTCAATTGCGCCCATGTGCCGGATCGTGGATAAATATAAGATCAGAACATTAAAATGCACGTGACATGAGACTCTTGATTATCGAAGACGAAAAGAAGATGGGCGACTATCTGCGTCAAGGGCTGACGGAGAACGGCTACGTCGTTGACCTGGCGCGTGATGGGGTGGATGGGCAGCATTTAGCGCTTACGGGGGACTACGACCTCATCCTTCTTGATGTCATGCTACCAGGGATAGACGGCTGGCAGATCATGCAGGAATTGCGTCGCGCCGATAAAGCGATGCCCGTTCTGTTTCTGACCGCCCGCGACAAAGTAGAGGATCGCGTGAAGGGACTCGAATTGGGCGCCGACGACTATTTGATCAAGCCATTTGCGTTTTCTGAATTGTTGGCGCGGGTTCGCACCTTGCTACGCCGCGGTAAGGCGCGCGAACCGGAGATGCTATGCCTTGCGGATCTGGCAATCGATGTGCTGAAACGGCGTGCTACCCGCGGCGGTGATCGGATCGACCTCACGGCCAAGCAGTTCGCTTTGTTGACTTTGCTCATGCGTCGCTCGGGCGAAGTGCTGTCGCGCACCTATATCGCGTCGCAAGTGTGGGATATAAACTTTGATAGCGACACCAATGTCATCGAGGTGGCGGTTCGACGGCTACGCGCTAAGATCGACGATAACTACATGCCAAAATTGATACACACCATGCGCGGGATGGGCTATGTCATGGAAGTGCGGGATTCAAGCGAATGACACGACGCTCGATCACCTTGCGCTTGAGCGTTTTTTTTGCGCTGATCTCGTCGTTGATCCTGATCGCGGTGGGTTGGCACATGTATTACGCCTTGGTGGAACATTTCAAGCAGCAAGACACGGCGGAACTGGCGGGGAAGGTGGAGCTGGCGCGCCATATGTTGTCCGAACTGAAGAGCGAAGCCGATATTCCAGGTGATGTGCACCGATTTCGCGATGCCATGGTCGGCCACAACACACTTCATTTGTGGCTATTCAGTCAGGATGGGGGCACGATTTTTGGGACCTCCGACTTTGACATCCCAGCGGATGCCATACCGGCAACCACCACAGCAAATGAGGTTCCCAGTTCGACCCGGGATTGGTATCCCAAATCGGGCGGACAGCTCCGCATCATGTCCGCGTGGGGTGCAGTGGGTGCTGCGTCCGAACAACAAGTCCGTATTGTTTTGGTGTTGGATGCCTCTGAACATCAAGCATTGTTGACCCGCTTCCGAAAGACCATCATCGGTGTTTTGCTGGCAGCGTATATTGCCTCGGTTATTTTGGGTGCATGGGTGACGCGTCGCGCGTTACGCCCGTTGTCTGCAATAGCCAAAGCCGCAAGTACGATTTCGGTATCCCGTTTAGGAGAGCGACTAAATCTTAGCAACCTGCCCGATGAGGTTTTGCCACTGGCCGAGGCTTTCAACGCCATGCTCGCCCGGCTGGACGATTCCTTCACCCGACTTTCCGCTTTTTCTTCCGATTTGGCGCACGAGTTACGAACGCCCATAGCCAATGTGGTGATGCACAACCAAGTAATATTGTCGAAGCCGCGCGGTGTGATGGAGTATCGGCAAGCGCTCGAATCTAATCTGGAAGAGTTCGACCGGCTCACCCGGATGATTTCGGATATGCTGTTTCTCGCTAAGGCGGACCATGGCCAGAGCGCTCTTAAGTTGGAGTCCCTGAAACTGTCTCAGGAGGCTGCAGCCGTCGTGGAATTCTTCGAATCCTTGGCGCAGGAACGTCAGGTTAAGATTGACCTGATTGGTGACGGAGCAATCGTGGGGGATCGGTTTATGGTGCAGCGTGCAATTGCTAATTTACTGTCAAACGCGATTCGCCACACGCTACCCGGTAACACGATACAGATGGAGATTACCGAATCGTTACCGCGCGGCGCGCAGATACACGTCTCTAACCCCGGCAAGGTTATCTCGTCCGAACATCTCCCTCGTCTGTTTGATCGCTTCTATCGGGCAGATCCCGCCCGGGAGAATTCGTCCGAGAGTTCGGGGCTGGGCTTGGCCATCGTAATGTCGATTATGAGTCTTCACGGCGGTAACGCCACTGTGTTCAGCGAAGGTAACATGACCCGATTCACGCTCCAATTTTCCAGTTAACTTATCCGTTGATGGCGTTAGTTTAGGATGTTCGAATTACAGTTTTGTAACGTTGGCGTCAGCATCATGTCATCCCTGAAACTACACAACGGTACTGCAATGATTCGGAAATAGCGCTGTCAAAGAAACGGCTATGACATGGTCGAATGGAGCTTTAGTAGATGATCAAGGAGTGGGATACGTCCGAACAAATCACTGTACTCCATTTTTAACCTTACCTCCAACGCGCCGTGGGCCAAGCGTCAATACCGCATATGGTTGCCTCAGTGGTTGTCTTGATTTACGGAAATCTCGATTGGGCCATCGGAATTGCGCTGTGTGCGGCATCGCACAGGTGCGCAGTCTACACCACGCGTACTTCGCTGGCATGAGTATCCCGGTGACCCCCGTCACATTCTTCTTCCACGTAGCGCTTGTCGTGTTTGGCGAGCAATACGTATTGAAGTGCGCGGTTACGCAATACGTTTCAAGGGAGCGGCGTCATACGAAGCGAGGCAAGGCAAGGCAAGGCAAGGCTAGGCAGTCCAAACTAAAGAATAACAGAAACGCGGAGAATATTTTTGGCAAAAGATGGTTCTGAAAGGGCTAAGCGCCGCCGATATGATCTAAATCAAAACCCGCCTGATGCAATCGGCTCAAAGTTCGAAGCAGGACAAACCAGTCAGATGATTCGGTGACTGACGCAGCACTAACGAGGTAATCAAGGGAGCATCGACATGAGCAAGATAACGGCAGTTTCGATGGCGGCGCCTGTTCTTTGTTTAGGCATGTTTACCGCGGCGTCCGTGAGTGGGCAGCCAACTGAAGGCGTTGCGCGGCGGACCGGCGTGCGCGAGTACCACTAGATGATGGCCGACATGATGAAGGGCATGACCCCGCAGACGAGCAGTAAGACCGTACCAATGTCGCGCGGTGACCTCACTCCTGAGTAGAGAAAGCGGATGAGCCAACGAATGCAACCCATGTCGAAGTTGAGGCATCGCATGTCCGGTCTCGACGACAGACCGGCAATGAAGGAGCCCGAGTTGAAAAAACAGATGGATCAGATGCTTAAACAAGTAGTTCATCCGGTAAGTTCTACACTTAGCCGTAATTCTTACCGCCTGCCAATGTACAAGTTGACGCCCGGGATAGGCCGTTGGCTTGTTAACTCGCCTTCCCAATAAAGCAGGTTACCCTTGTCAATCGTAAATGGCACGCATATTGCAAATCGCTCAATAGGATGGCGGTGCGCAATCTTTCCCATTCCTGACGGGACCGGAGCCGGAGTTGATTTGTGCTTCGCAGCTTTCAATGACCGACGCTCGTTACGCTTGTAATATTCCCGATCCTGGTGTTCTTGTATGTGCGCCTCGCACGGCGTGAGGAACTCGATGCGATTACAGAGTTTAGTGAGGATTATCTTCGGTATGCAAGCAAGACACCGGCGTTCTTTCCGCACTTCTCCTCGTCCGCAACTGAAAAAGCGACCACCAAAAAGCCCGATGAGCATTTTGGTGACGGACACACCATTAAGAAGTACGCACGTTTAAGAACCTGTTAGTTTTCGGAGATACGAAATGAGTAAATCATGGGTAATCGGCGCGGCGTTGGTTACGTTAGGCCTATCAGGCTGCGGCTACAACACGTTCCAGCGCAACGACGAACAAATTAAAGCAAGCTGGTCCGAGGTCGTGAACCAATACCAACGCCGTGCGGACCTGGTGCCCAACCTCGTGAACACCGTAAAGGGCTTCGCCGCTCAGGAAAAGGAGGTATTGCTAGGTGTCACCAACGCCCGCGCCAAAGTCGGCAGCATCCAGGCGACCCCCGAACTCATTAACAGCCCTGAGGCGTTTGCCACGTTCCAGGCGGCTCAAGGAGAACTGTCGGGCGCTCTTTCCAGGCTGCTGGTGGTGTCCGAGAACTATCCGCAGTTGAAGTCCGACGCCAACTTCCGCGACCTGCAGGCGCAGTTGGAAGGCACCGAAAACCGCATTGCGGTTGCGCGCAACCGCTACATCAAATCGGTGGAGGAATTCAATGTAACGGTGCGCTCCTTCCCCTCCAATCTGACAGCGATGGCGTTCGGCTACAAAGCCAAGCCCAACTTCACCGTTGAAAATGAAAAGGAAATTGCTACGCCGCCCAAAGTAGAGTTCGACCCGGTGCCGGCCAAGCCTCAAGGCGAGGCCCAGGGAGCCGCCAAGTGACGGCAATGAACACGGCAAGAGCGTCATTGCTTGCATTTACGCTTTGCTGGTCTTTCATCGCCGGCGCACAAATTGCGGTCCCGCCCTTGACCGGCCGCGTCACCGACCAAACCGCCACGCTCAGTGCAGAGCAAAAGTCCACCTTGGAGCGGACCCTGCAAGCGTTTGAAGAAAGGAAAGGCAGTCAGCTCGCGGTTCTTATTGTTCCCACCACCGCTCCGGAAGCGATCGAGCAATATGCCTTACGCGTGGCTGAGCAATGGAAGATAGGCCGCAAGAAAATAGATGACGGCGCGATCCTGGTCGTCGCCAAGACCGACCGCGCGCTGCGCATTGAGGTGGGGTACGGCCTGGAGGGAGCACTCAATGATGCCACCAGCAAGCGCATCATCAGCGAGACTATTACGCCGCGCTTCAAGCAAGAAGATTTCTATGGGGGCATTACTGCCGGGGTCGACCAGATCATCCGCGTCATTGACGGCGAGCCGTTGCCGGAACCCAAATCAATACCCGCCGGCGGTATTGCAGATATTCAGGAGTACATCCCTGTCATTTTTATTCTGGCGCTCGTGATAGGCGGGGTGCTTCGCACGGTATTCGGCCGATTTCCCGGCGCGCTCGTCACCGGCGGCGCCGTGGCCATTGTCGCTTGGTTTTTTGCCGGCGCGGTATCCATCGCGTTGCTCGCGGGCGTGATCGCGCTGTTGTTCACGTTGCTCAGCGGTGGTATCGGCGGACACGGCATGGGCGGGCTGCGTGGAGGGCACGGCCGAGGTGGTTTCGGGCGCGGCGGCTTCGGCGGAGGCGGTGGCGGGTTTGGTGGTGGTGGCGCGTCGGGACGGTGGTAACGATGAATATCAAACGCATAACGAAGCATCTCCTGCTGACCCATTGGCAGGTCAATCGGGCTTTTTCCAGCGACACGCTGAACGCGATCGACAGAGCTATCAAAGCGAGTGAGGCCGCACACGTCGGAGAAATCCGTTTCGCGGTGGAAGGTGCGCTGGACGGCACAGCGCTTTTCAGGGGTCAGTCGGCGAGAGAACGCGCGATTGAAGTCTTTTCGCAATTGCGCATATGGGATACCGAACACAATAACGGCGTGCTGATTTATCTGCTGCTAGCCGATCGCGACGTCGAGATTGTTGTCGATCGGGGAATTCATTCGAAGGTGTGCTCTGGAGAATGGGAGAAAATTTGCCGCAAGATGGAAACTGCTTTTAAACAGTCGAACTACGAAGGCGGCGTGGTCAGCGGTATTCAGGCGGTGACGCAGCATCTGACGACATATTTTCCCGCTGCCAGTGCTGGCGGAAACGAATTGCCGGACAAACCGGTTGTGTTGTAGCTCAATCAATACACAATTGAGCAAAAACATTTCTACTTCAACAAGGAGATAAATCATGCATTACATTGGCGAGAGTTTCTGGGGGATGCATTTTTTCTGGTGGCTGTTCTGGATAGTGGCGATGGTGCTGTTGTTTTCTCCGTTTACGCCGGTTTCGCCTGGCCGACGGCAGCAGACGCCGCTCGAGATATTGCAACGACGCTATGCCGCGGGCGAGATTTCGATGCAGGAGTACGAGGAACGCAAGTCCACGCTTGAGCGCGATACCAAACCGGTCAAGTAGCGAGGTTCATTTATCAAAGCAAACGTGAAAGAGGACGGAGCCTTACCGTGTAGTTTTTATTCAACCCAATAGAAAGAGGAATCATCATGCAAACTGAAACTTTGAAAGTGACCGGCATGACTTGCGGCGGCTGCACCAGCAACGTAACGCACGCGCTTAAGGCGATTACCGGAGTCGGTGACGTAACAGTGTCGCTCTCGGCCGGCGAAGCCAC
>JBKJHT010000252.1:0-14519 GCA_046598945.1 Burkholderiales bacterium
AATTTGGCATCGGCGTTCCTTGCGTGATGATTGGCTTCGACACCTTTATCAACGCGGCTTACAGACGGAACGCCGACCTCTTTTCAATTACTACGGTGAAATATTCGGGCTAGGCCAGCCCATGGAGGTTGGCTCTATTTCTAGGACGCTTGCCCACCGCAAACAAAGTAGACAGTTCTCACTAACGCGAGGGCAAACATGACAAAAAATTAACCGGGTGTACGATGCTTTGGTCGGAAAGCGGTTCTTTTCTGAGTTGGATGCGGCGCGAAAGTAAATTTGCCTTGCTCGTTTTTGGCGCATTCGGCCGATCAACTTGAATTTCTCAAATCCTCATCGAAGTTAGGGCAGGCGTGTTGCGCGTATTGGTTGAAAATTGCTTTCGTTTGATTCGATTGCCGATGGTCACTTGCCTTGCGGCAATGGTGCCTCGCTGAGATGGCGGTGTTATTCCTGATGGTTATTTTTCCGGCGTTGGTGACGGTTCCGGCGCAGTGGTTCGGGCCGTAGCGTTACGTATGCCATGCCACGGCCCGGTGGCCTAAAGCCAGGCAAGCGCCACGCGCCTCGTGGCACGATTGCCATTAGAAAAGATAAGGCACGAAGCGTTTGGTGCGCGCTCGGTATGCCGGATAATTAGAGAATTTTTTGCTCATTAACTGTTCTTCATAGCTCGATTTAGTCACGAGGATCAAGCCGAGGGCAATCCATAAGCCCAGCTTGAGCCAACTATTCTCCGCGACGACAAATGCCGCAGCCGCAAGCAGCAGCGTGCTATACATTGGATGGCGAATGAGTCGATACGGGCCGCTGGTGATGAGCCGCGCGCTAGCTTTCGGTTCCGGGCGGATGTTGAAATTACCGAGGCGATTGTGGCGTAGGGTGTAGCTGCCGAGCGCAATGCTGGCGATGATTACATTCCAGAAAATAACGTCGAATCGTTGCGCGCCGAACGGCCAAACGATTAGGCCGATCAACGCAAACTGCAGGCTAATTAAAACAATGGAAAGGCGGCTTAACCCCATTTCGCAAGTGCTGCGCCCCAGGTGAGCCCGCCGCCGAAGGCCGCCATCAATACTAAGTCGCCCGGTTTGATTTTTCCGGCGCGTACCGCTTGATCCAGCGCGATCGGAATCGACGCCGAAGCAGTGTTGCCAATCGTATCGACATTGATCACGACTTTCTCGGCGGCGATGTGCAGGCGTTGTCCGACCGCCTCGATGATGCGCAAGTTGGCTTGATGCGGGACGAACACATCGACATCGTCGATGGTGTAGCCGTGCTTGTGCAAAATCGCCAGGGACGATTCGGTCATGCGTTCCACGGCAAGGCGGAACAACGCCGGGCCGTTCATGTGGACGCTGGTTTGGCCGCTCTCAAGCAACTCATCGGAATAGGGATCGCGCGAGCCGCCGGCGGGAATGTAAAGTAATTCCGCGGCGGCGCCGTCCGACGCCACCTCGACGTCGATCAACTGCGGGCCGTGCGGTACATTGCTGAAAACGGCGGCAGCCGCGCCGTCGCCAAACAACACCGACGTTTTGACACTGGAGCGCGTGACGATGCGCGTGATGTAATCGACGTTCGCAACCAAGATATTTTGCGGCTTGTTGCTTGCCGCTAACAGTCCGCGGGCGACCCAGGCCCCATAAAGAAAGCCGGAACAGGCGGCGACTAAATCGAAGGCCGCGGCTTTTTTCGCGCCTAGATGGGCCTGGATTTGGCAAGCGGTTGAGGGTAGCAACATTTCCGGCGTGACGGTGGTGCAGATGATAGCGTCGAGGTCTGACGCGCCGATGCCCGCTTGTTCCATCGCTGACAGCGCGGCCTGCGTGCCGAGTATAGAGGCGTGCTCATCCGGGCCGGCTTGGCGGCGCTCGCGAATACCGGTGCGCGCCATGATCCATTCGTCGCTGACGGCGCCGGAGGCCGTGAAGACATCGTTACCAAGCACCTTTTTTGGCAGCGCATGGGCGGTACCGAGGATGGCGACGTTCTGTCTTAGCCGCTTTTGCAACGTTGGCTTTTCTTGCGCCACGACGCCGTGGTCTTCCCCTGAGCGGATTATTGTATCGAATTCCATGTTATAGCCAGTCTCGTGCTGGAGTCAGTTTTTGATTCTGCGCGTGCGTCACCAAAATGTAAAGGCAAAGCCCGGCTACCAGTAATTTTCGACTGAAATCTGGCCGGGGTCTTTGCGTTTATTGAGCTTGAGTCCGCGTGCTTCTAAAATGGCGCGGGTGTCGTGCACCATGTCGGGATTGCCGCACAGCATGACCTGTGATTTGTCCGCCGTAATGTTTATGCCGGCGCGTGCTTCGAGCACGCCGGATTCGATGGCAGCAGGGACGCGTCCGTTTATGGCAAAGTCGGTGTCCTCGCGACTAACAAAGGGAATGTAGCAAAACTGTTCGCCCTGGACGGCGAATTTTTCGATGGTGTCGCGATAGCTCAATTCCTTGGCTTGCCGCACGGCATGAACCAGCACGATTTTCTTGAAGCGTTGCCATGGATCAGCCGTTTTCAGAATAGAGAGGAAGGGCCCGAGCGCAGTTCCGGTTGAAAGCAACCACAAATTTTCACCCAGCGGCACGTCGGCCAGGGTCAAAAACCCCGCCCCCTTGGGCGCCAAAAATACTTGATCGCCGGGTTTCATCGCTTGCAAGCGAGGCGACAGCGGGCCTTCCGGTACGATGATGGAGTAAAACTCGTAGGGGCGCTCGTTCGGGGCGTTCACGAATGAATAGGAGCGCGCCACCGTCTGGCCGTCGATTTCCAGCGCCAAGCGGCCGAATTGTCCGGCGCGAAACGGTTCGATGTCGGCCTCGACCGACAGTGAGTAGAGCTGGTCGGTCCACATTTTCTTTTCTACCACTTTCCCGGGAACCCAATTGCCTTTCACATCATTCTCCTATTGCATTGCTGCAGCGCGCAAAACGCGAAATGATAAACTACTTCGGTTTCCTCAAGGAGAAAATCGATGTCGATGTTAAAAAAGCTGGAGTATGCTGATGCGCCCGCCGAAGCCAAGTCGGTGATGGACGACATTAAGGCCACGCGCAAGGTTGCGGATGTAAACAACGTCTGGAAAGTGCTGGCGAACGATCCGCGCCAGATGAAGCAATTCTGGGAAGAGATTAAGGCCGTGATGGCGCCGGGCGAGCTCGATGCGTTGACTAAGGAAATGATTTATGTCGCCGTCAGCATCACCAATAGCTGCGAGTATTGCATTCATTCCCATTCCGCCTCGGCACGCAAGCAGGGCATGAGCGATGAAATGTATGCGGAGTTGGTGGCCGTGGTCGCCCTGGCGAACAAGGGCAATCGCATTGCAACGGGTTATCAAGTCGAAGTCGATGAGCAATTCAAACGCTATCCTTGAAGTGCCTATTTGCTGCAGCCAACTGGCGCGAAAGGCAGTGGCCCAAGGTCAGCACTTATCCATGCGGGTCTTGGGCAATTGATCGATGCGGGATACGGCATTCGCCTAGCCTGATGATGCACGCCACGGAACTTAATTCGATTCTGCAGGTCTGTGAAGTAGCGGACGTTTCGCCTACCATGCTTTGCAGTTATACTGCCACTGCACGGTCGCGCCAGAGGGGCTCGCACGCAAGCGCCAGGTGGCCGTACGTCGAACAGGTGAGTCATAAATATATCCAGGGAGCTAGCCGTACGTGAGTGATCGGGAAATCGATCAGGAGTTGGTGCGGCGCGCGCAATCGGGTGAAAAACGCGCGTTTGAACTATTGGTGATCAAATATCAGCGTAAGCTCGCGCGGCTGCTCGGACGGCTAGTGCGAGACCAGGCGGAGGTTGAAGATGTGACCCAGGAGGCCTTTATCAAGGCCTATCGTGCCTTGCCGTCGTTTCGCGGCGATAGCGCGTTCTATACGTGGCTGTATCGCATCGGCATTAATACCGCGAAAAATTATTTGGTCACGAACGGCCGTCGGCCGCCGACCTCGACGGCTTATTCGAGTGAAGATGCCGAAGGATTTGACGACGCCGATCAACTTCGCGACATGAATACGCCGGAAAATGAACTTGCGAGTAAACAGATTGCCGAGATAGTGAGTGCGGCGATGGACGAATTGCCCGAGGAATTGCGAACGGCAATTACTCTGCGTGAGATTGAAGGCTTGAGTTATGAAGAAATTGCCGAGATTATGAGTTGCCCGATCGGCACGGTGCGATCCCGGATCTTTAGGGCACGCGAAGCGATAGCGGAAAAATTACGACCCCAATTAGAAATTGGAAACGACAGGAGATGGTAGGATGACTCAAGAAATATCCGCCCTGATGGATGGCGAAGTGCATAAGGTTGAAGTGGACGACATCATCACGGCGTGCCATCGAAACGCCCAGCACAAAGATGCGTGGCGGTGCTATCACCTAATCGGCGAAACGTTACGCGCGGAACACGGCCATCGGCCCGGATTGGAGCAGCGTATCTTGTCGCAGTTGCATGGCGAGCCGACCGTACTAGCGCCGCGGCGTCGAGCTTGGGGGCCCGCGCTACCGCGCTTCGCCCTCGCTGCGGCGGCTTCGCTGGCGACTGTTTCCGCGGTTGCTTGGCTCGCTTTCCAGCAAGCCCCGGCGCCGCAACCGCAGTTGGCACGTGGCGCTCCGCCGCTTGTCAGCCAACCAGTAGCGGCGAATACCGTCGATGATTTTGTTCTTGCCCACCGCGAATTTTCCGCCGCGCCCGATGCTTTGATACCGGCAAGCTTCAACGCGAACGGCGGCGCGGATATGTCGCGATGATTGATCGGCGTTGGGTTGTTTGCGTCGCCCTGTGTTATTCGGCCGTTTGTATTGCCGCCGAACCGGCAAACGAGGCCATGACGTGGCTGGCGCGCATGGCGACAGCCGCGCGCCAACTGAACTACGTCGGCACCTTCGTTTACCGTCACGGCAATCACTCGGAAACCTCGCGCATTCACCACCTCACCGACGAGTTCGGGGAAATGGAAAAAATCGAATCCTTGGACGGCCCGGTGCGGGAAATCATTCGCAACAAAGAAGAAATCTGGTGTTACTTACCGGAACTTAAGGCTATCAAGGTTGATCGTGCGCAAGCCAAGCGTTTTTTTCCGGCGCTAATTAGCGATCCACCGCAACAGTTCAGCGAGGGATACGTCGTCAAGTTGAAGGGCAAAGACCGAGTCGCGGGGCGCGATTGTCAGCAGATTGTGCTCGAACCAAAGGATCAATTTCGATACGGTTATCGCTTGTGCGCGGATAGCGAATCGGGCCTGTTGCTGCGTGCCAACACGGTGCGCGGCCATGAAGATGTGATCGAACATTTCAGCTTCAGCGACGTTCGTATTGGCCAACTCATCATTCGCGAATCGCTGAAATCGAATTTCTCCAATGAGAATTGGGTTCGTCAGAGCGCCCCGATGACGGGCGCATCGGGTTGGATGGTGAAAAATTTGCCTCCGGGGTTCAAAAAACAAGTTGAATTGCGGCGCACACTTGCGAATCGTCCCGAGCCGGTAACGCAGTTGCTCTATTCCGATGGGCTGGCCTCGGTATCGGTGTTCATCGAGCCACGCAAAGGCGAACCCCAGTCAACCAGCAAGCCAAGCCAGCAAGGCGCGGTGAGTTTCTACAGCCGGCAAATTCCGGATCACAACATTGTCGTGGTAGGCGAAGTACCCGCGATCGCGGTAATGGAAATCGCCAACTCGGTGGTAAAAGCGTCGCCGCCGTAAATCGACATCAATTGCTGTTGCCCGATACCATCCCAATCTGTAAAAACGAGCACCGATTTTGGCTATAAAATAACCGATCGAAACCTACTTCAACTAAGAAAATAGAGACCCGAAATGCATAAAATATTATATTTGCCAATGCTGCTATTGTTATCTGGAATGTCGTCGCTGCAGGCTCGCGAGTTGCCGGATTTTGCCGACCTGGTCGAGCGACACGGCGCCGAAGTAGTGAACATCAGCACCACCTCTGCCGTGAAAGCGGAATCAAATGCTGCGCCAAATATCCCGGAAGACGATCCCATGTTTGATTTCTTCCGTCGTTACATTCCGCAGCCCATTCCGAAAGGCGAGGGCCGATCCTTGGGTTCGGGCTTTATCATCGGCGCCGATGGTTACATCATGACCAACGCCCACGTCGTTGCAGCCGCCGATGAAATTACCGTGACCTTGAACGATAAGCGCGAATTCAAAGCAAAAGTGATCGGCTCGGATAAACGAACCGACGTGGCGCTGATCAAGATCGAAGCGACGGGACTGTCTAAAGTGGCCTTCGGTGATCCGGCTAGATTGCGGGTTGGCGACTGGGTTTTAGCGATCGGCTCACCGTTTGGCTTCGATAACAGTGTGACGGCGGGCATCGTCAGCGCCAAGGGCCGCTCCTTGCCCCAGGAAAACTATGTACCTTTTATTCAAACCGATGTCGCGATTAATCCTGGCAACTCCGGCGGGCCGTTGTACAACTTGAACGGCGAAGTGATCGGTATCAATTCGCAAATTTACAGCCGCACCGGTGGCTTCATGGGCTTATCATTCGCGATTCCCATCGACGTGGCGATGGACATTTCCAATCAATTGCGCGCCGGCGGAAAAGTCACGCGCGGTTGGCTTGGGGTGGTGATTCAAGAGGTTACGAAGGAGTTAGCGGATTCATTCGGCCTGCCCAAGGCACAAGGCGCCCTGGTCGCCAATGTCGAAAAAGGCGGACCGGCCGAAAAGGCCGGGCTGGAACCAAGCGACATCATTCTGAAATTCGATAGTAAAGAAGTGAAGACTTCAACCGATCTGCCGCGCTTGGTCGGTTCTGTGAAGCCCGGTTCGAGAGTCAACCTGCAAGTCTGGCGCAAGGGCGCGGCCAAGGACCTAGCCGTCGTGGTAGGCGAGCTCCCCGTGGATAAATCGGCGAACACGCCGCCGCCATTTAAGCGCGGTAAGACTGAAAACATCGGCAAGCTGGGATTGACGTTGTCGGAGCTTACGGCCGATCAGCGCAAGGAGCTGAAAATTTCCGCCGGCGTGTTGGTCGAGGAGGTCAAAGGGGTCGCTACTCGTGCCGGTTTGCAACCGGGCGATGTGATCCTGGCGATCAACAACAGCGAGGTTAAAACCATCGAGCAATTTAACCATGCGCTGGGTAAACTGGAAGCACGCAAGAATTTAGCGCTCCTGGTTCGGCGCGGCGAGACGACGCAGTACATTACGCTGCGTACCGATCCGGGGCAATGACGCGGCTGACGCTTTTCGGACGCGAACTATGCCATTTGTGTTACGACATGGAGCGGGCGCTGGCAGATTGTCGCGACAAATACGATTTTGAACTTGAAATCGTAGACATCGATCGAGATGCCCAGTTAGTGGCCCAGTTCGGTTCGTTGATTCCGGTATTGATGGATGGCGACACGCAAATCTGTTGTTATCACTTGGATGATAAAGCTTTGCATGCGTATTTCAAGAAATTGCAGTAAAATCAGCGATTAATTTGATGAAAAGGGCATCCATCGATGCCCTTTTTTACGGCGTGACACAAAACACCATTTATACTATTTTCCATTCTGTCGGCGCTGCCGAACCATTCACGCGATGAAACACATTCGAAATTTTTCTATCATCGCGCACATCGACCATGGCAAGTCAACGCTTGCCGATCGTTTTATTCAGACTTGCGGTGGTCTGTCCGACCGCGAAATGGAAGCGCAGGTTCTCGATTCCATGGATCTCGAACGCGAGCGCGGCATCACCATCAAGGCACAAACGGCCGCGCTGACCTACAAGGCGCGTGATGGTCAGATCTACGCGCTCAATCTTATCGATACGCCGGGGCACGTCGACTTTTCCTATGAGGTGGCGCGTTCCTTGTCGGCTTGTGAAGGGGCGCTGCTTGTGGTCGATGCCTCGCAGGGCGTGGAAGCGCAAACGGTGGCGAATTGCTATACGGCCACCGAGCAGGGCGTCGAGGTCGTACCGGTTCTGAACAAAATCGATTTGCCGTCCGCCGATCCGGAGCGGGTCATTGCGGAAATCGAAGATATTATCGGCATCGACGCAACCGACGCGATCCGTGTCAGCGCCAAGACCGGCGAAGGCATCATCGATGCGCTGGAAGCGGTTATCGCGCGCATCCCCGCGCCGACAGGTGATCCTGACGCACCGCTAAAAGCGCTGATCATCGATTCTTGGTTCGATAACTATGTTGGCGTGGTGATGCTGGTGCGCGTCGTCGATGGCGTGCTCAAACCTAAAGACAAGATTTTGCTGATGTCGACGCGGACGAATTTCCTGTGCGAACAGGTCGGGGTGTTTACCCCGAAATCCCTGGCGCGCGAGCAACTGCGCGCCGGCGAGGTAGGGTTCGTGATCGCCGGCGTGCGCGAGTTGTCCGCTGCCCGGGTCGGCGATACGATTACCTTGGCGGAGCGCCCGGCGACGGCGGCGTTGCCGGGATTTAAAGAAATCAAATCGCAAGTGTTCGCCGGGCTCTATCCCATCGAGGCGAATGAGTATGAAGCGCTCCGCGACGCGCTGGAAAAGCTCAAACTCAACGATGCCTCGCTGCACTACGAACCGGAGACCTCGCAAGCGCTCGGCTTCGGTTTTCGTTGCGGCTTCCTCGGCTTGTTGCACATGGAAATCGTGCAGGAACGACTTGAGCGCGAATACGACATGGATCTTATCACCACCGCCCCAACGGTCGTCTATCAAGTGGTGATGGCCGATGGTTCGGTGATCGAGATCGAGAATCCCTCGCGCCTGCCGGACGCATCGAAAATTGCCGAAATTCGTGAGCCCATTATCACTGCGACCATTATCCTGCCGCAGGATTATGTCGGCCCGGTGATTACTCTCTGTACACAAAAACGCGGCATGCAAAAAGATATGCACTACCTCGGCCGCCAGGTCATTCTCACCTATGAAATGCCGATGAACGAAGTGGTCATGGATTTCTTCGACAAGCTGAAGTCCGTGAGTCGCGGTTATGCGTCGCTGGACTACGAATTCAAGGAATTTCGCACGGCGGATCTGGTCAAGCTGGATATTTTGATCAACAGCGAGAAAATCGATGCGTTATCTCTGATTGTGCATCGCGCCACCTCGCAATACCGCGGGCGCGAGTTGGCATCGCGCATGCGCGCGCTGATTCCACGGCAGATGTTCGATGTCGCGGTGCAAGCCGCCATCGGCTCGCATATCATTGCGCGCGAGTCGATCAAGGCCTTGCGCAAAAACGTGTTGGCTAAGTGTTACGGCGGCGATATTTCGCGCAAACGCAAGTTGTTGGAAAAGCAAAAAGCCGGTAAAAAACGCATGAAGCAGGTGGGCAACGTCGAGATCCCACAAGAAGCGTTCTTGGCGATTTTACAAGTGGAGAGCAATTAATGGATTTGTCGATTATCGCCACCATTGCCGTGGTTATCAGTTTTCCGCTGGTTGTATGGGACGTGATATCGAGTTTTCGAAAAAACATATCGACGATTCAGCCCTATATGCAGACGGCTTATATGGCGCTGTTCGTTGCGGGCTTTTACCTCCTGGTGTCGAAGAATATTCTGAATTTTGCGGCCGTTCTGCTTATTTTCACGGTCATTACCGGGATCATCTGGTCGTGGGATCTCATTCGTGGGAGGAACGCTCGGCCGACCGCTCGCGATGAAGTTCGCGACGGGCCGAAACCCGAACCAGCGTGGCTAGAAATCGCCAAGAGCTTTTTCCCTGTGATTCTGATTGTGTTTATGGTGCGCTCGTTTTTGGTCGAACCCTTCAAGATTCCGTCCGGGTCGATGATTCCGACGTTGCTGATTGGAGATTTTATTCTGGTCAATAAGTTTACCTATGGCGTTCGCCTGCCGGTTGCCAATAAAAAAATTGTTGCGTTGAATGAACCACAGCGCGGTGACGTGATGGTGTTTCGTTACCCGGAAGATTTATCCGTCGACTACATTAAACGCATTATCGGAATTCCCGGCGATAAAGTGGAATACAAGAATAAGCGCCTCACTATCAACGGAAAAACGGTGCCGACCGAAGACGCGGGTAACTACTTGGACGTCAATTCCGACCTGAACTACCAGAACTTGAAACTGCAATTAGAGGAAATGGATTCCCGTGTACACCGCACCATCCAGAATCCCGACGTTCCCGCTGTTCATTTGAGTAGCGTACAGTCGTTTCCGCATCGCGAGAACTGTACAATCACGGAAGAAGGCTTAAGCTGCACGGTGCCGGCCGGCCATTACTTCATGATGGGCGACAACCGCGACAATAGTAAGGATAGCCGGTACTGGGGATTTGTTCCCGATGAGAACATCGTCGGCAAGGCCTTCATGATTTGGTGGCATTGGGGAAAGTTTGGTCGAATCGGGCAGAGCATTAACTAAAATAGGAGGGTGGCATGCATAAGCAACGAGGAATGGGCGTACTGGGAATCTTCACGATTCTAGCGATAATTGTGTTCGGTGCGATTGTCACAATGAAAGCCGTCCCCGTGTACTTGGAATTTTTCGCCATCAAGAAAGCGTTTACCGCGTTGAAGGAAGAAGCCAAGGAAGGCACGACGAAACAGATCAAAGACAGATTCGATGCCCGAGCGACTATCGACGATATTAAGAGCATTACCGCAAACGATTTGGAAATCAGCAAGGAGGGCGGCCAAACGGTGGTGAGCGCAAGTTACCAGAGGTTGGTGCCGTTGTTTGCCAATATCAGTCTGCTGTTCGATTTTAACGCGTCGACCCAGGAATAATTCAGCATCGGAACGCTACTTACGTTGATGCCCGGTAACACGATATTTGAGCAAAAGCTTGGCCATCGATTTTCTCGTCCCGGCTTGCTCAAAGAGGCGCTGACGCACCGTAGTCACAACGCGGGTCATAACGAACGATTGGAATTTCTCGGCGACAGCGTGCTCAATTGTGCCGTCGCCGACCTGCTGTTCCAGCGTTTCCCCCAATTATCCGAAGGCGAATTGAGCCGCCTGCGCGCCGCCTTGGTGAACAAAAATGTATTGCACGACATCGCGCTGACCCTGGACTTGGGCGATGCCATTTTACTCGGCGAGGGCGAGCTTAAAAGCGGTGGCCATCGCCGCCCGTCAATTTTGGCGGATGCCCTGGAGGCCCTAATTGGCGCGGTATTCGTCGATGCCGGCTTTCCTACCGCAGCGAGCGCTATCGCACGATTGTTTGCCGCTCATATAGATCGACTTGATCCCAATCACATCGCGAAGGATCATAAAACCCGGTTACAAGAGTACCTACAAGGACGCAGGCTTGCGGTGCCGCGATACGACATCGTGCAAACCAGCGGCGAAGCCCATGAACAAACATTTCGCGTCGTATGTAATATTGTCGGCCTGCGAGTTCAAGTAGAAGGGATCGGCGCGAGCCGCAAACTGGCGGAGCAGGACGCCGCCGAATCCGCCTATCGGCAAATCGTACATGACTGATTCTCCGTATCGCTGCGGCAGTATCGCCATTGTCGGCCGGCCGAACGCCGGTAAATCGACGTTGCTCAATCACATGATCGGGCAAAAAATCAGCATTACCTCGCGCAAGCCGCAGACCACCCGCCATCGCTTGCTCGGTATCGTTACCCGGCCCGATGCCCAGTATTTGTTTCTCGATACGCCGGGGTTGCAAACTCACTACAAAAGCGCATTGAACAAAGCGATGGGGCGTTCCATCGCTTCGGCACTGGATGAAGCCAACGTCATCCTCTGGGTTCTGGATGGCCTGGATTTCGACAGCCGCGAACAGCATTTGCGGCGGCTGCTTCCCGCTGACCGACCGGTGATCGCCGCGATCAACAAAATCGACAGCCTGGCGGACAAAACCCAGTTGTTACCGCACTTGGCGCGGCTCGCGACCGAGTTTGGATTCGCGGCAATGGTTCCCGTGTCCGCAAAGCAAGGCACCGGCCTGGATGATTTGCTGCGCGCTATTCGGGCCTATCTACCCGAAGGTGAAGCAATTTACCCGGACGACGAAATGACCGACCGCAGCGAGCGTTTTCTGGCGGCGGAGGTGATTCGCGAGAAGCTCATGCGTAACATGGGCGAAGAAATTCCCTACGCCAGCCACGTCGATATTATCCAGTTCAAGATCGAAGCCAGCATGCGCCACATCGAAGCAGAGATCATCGTTGGACGCGACAATCACAAAGCGATGGTGATCGGCAAGGGAGGCGAAAAGCTCAAGACCATCGGCACCGCGGCGCGCATGGATTTAGAGAAACTGTTCGGTGGCAAAGTGTATCTCGGTCTATTCGTGAAAGTGAAGGCGGATTGGGTCGACGATCCGACGTTGCTCCGAACCTATGGATATAATTAACGGGACATGCCTGTAGCGCGATTATCCATGTGGCTCCTGGCGTTGCCGTCGTCGCAAGCCAGTATCCGCGCGGGTTGTGGCGGTACGGTTTTTGACGCACATTATTTTTGCCGATGAACACGCGTCCAAATTTGGCCACGACGCTGCCGCAGGACATGCCACTGCAGGTATTCTTGTGGCCGGCGCTGTTTTCATATGTGCCCTGGCTTGCCCTATCGATTCCCCTACTTGTTACGTTCGTTACCTGGCGCATGACCTTGGCGGCGGTGGCGCCGTCCATCGCGCTGCGCGCGCTTCCGGTGGTACTGGATGGCGTGCTGTTAAGCGTCGCATTATTTTTGCTGACATGGATCGTCGTTGCCGCGGCCTTGCGCCAGCGGCATCTGCAAGCGCTTAGCAGCGCCGCACTGCAGGGTAGCGAAGAACGTCAGCGCGCGGTCTTGGACAATGTTCAGGAAGTGATTTTCCAACTCACGGCGGACGGCGCCTGGACGTTTCTCAACGCTGCTTGGATCACGTTATCGGGTCACCCCATTGCGCAAACCCTGGGCCGTGGTTTTCTTGCGTATTTTCATCCCGACGATCGCGAGAAATGTCGCGCCGTGCTTGACGCGATCGATGTCGGTGGCGCCGAGCACTACGAGTGCAACGTGCGGCTCACGCGCGACGATGGCGCCTACCGCTGGGTACATGTCAATCTATGTCGCGGCGCGATCACAGCCACTGACGACTACCAAATTGTGGGTACGATCGTTGACATCAGCGACCGTGTCCGCGCCGAGAAAGCATTGCGTGAAAGCGAACAGCGCTACGCCTTGGCGCTAGACGCGGCGAGCGATGGCATGTGGTTTCACGATCTGCTGTCCGATCGCATTTCCTTTTCCAAGCATTGGAAGGAAATGCTCGGTTATAGCGCCGACGAAATGCAAAACAATGTCGAAACCGTGATGAAGCTCATCCATCCCGCCGACATTACGCGCTACAAAGTGGCGCTGCAGGCGCACCTCGAGCGCGAGATCCCAATGGCTTTGGAAGTACGGCTACGCCCGAAGGAGGGCGAATACCGCTGGTTTAATCTGCGCGGACAAGCGGTGTGGGACGATCGCGGCGTCGCCTTGCACATGGCGGGCGCGGCGACGGACGCGACGGCGCGAAAAGAAGCGGAGTCGGAGGCGCGGCGTCTGAATGAACGTTTGAATCACTCCGTGAGCGAATTGCAACAACGCACCGACGAGCTGTCGAAACTACGCGAAATGGCGGATCTGATTCAATCCTGTACCAGCCTTGACGAAGCCTATCGCATCATCGGCGATTTTGCGCAGCGCCTGTTCGGCGCATCGTCCGGCGCGGCATTCATGCTCAACGCCGCGCGCAACTTGGCCGAGGCGACGACGGTGTGGGGCGATATTTCAGCGGCCGAAGAAGTTTTTCCGCCGGAAGATTGTTGGGCGCTGCGCCGCACCAAACCGAATCTGGTCAATACCCAGCAGAGTACGCTGCAATGTCCCCACGTGAAGGGGAAAATACAGGGCGAGTATATGTGTTTACCGCTTACGGCGCAGGGCGAGACCTTTGGCACATTGCATTTGCGCGATACCGGCAGCAAAGGCGCGCAACGCCTGTCGATGCGCACTAGTCTGGTCGAGCTTTTTGCCGAGCAAGTTGCACTCACGCTGGGCAATCTCAAGTTGCGCGAGACACTGCGTTCGCAATCGATTCGCGACGCACTCACCGGCCTGTTTAACCGGCGCTATTTGGAAGAAACCCTGGGGCGCGAAGAACGCCGCGCCTTTCGCGCCAACCTGCCGATCGGCATAATCATGTTCGATGTCGATCACTTCAAGCGCCTCAACGACGCCCACGGCCACGATGCCGGCGATGCCGTGCTGCGCGCGTTGGGCAGTCTGTTGCAAACCCATGTCCGCGAGGGCGATATCGCTTGTCGTTACGGCGGTGAGGAATTCGTCATCGCCCTGCCCGGCGCGTCGTTGGCGATCACCTGTGAGCGCGCCGACGAATTGCGCAAGCTGACGGAAAAGTTCACCTCATTCATTCCGGGACGCAGCATGGAGAAAGTGACGATCTCGTTAGGGGCGGCTGCCTATCCCGATCATGGTGCGACTTGGCAGGAGGTCGTCCAGGCGGCTGACAAGGCGCTCTATCGAGCCAAGCAAGGCGGACGCAATCGGGTCGAAGCCGC
>JBKJHT010000036.1:0-3260 GCA_046598945.1 Burkholderiales bacterium
CCGTACCGCAATAAAAACGCTACCAACGCTCCGTTTTAACACCAATAAACTCGCATCTCATCAACGCATTCGCAACGTCACAACAAAAATTCAACTACGGTGAAATATGCGGGCTAACCATACCAGATTCGGCGGCGCACGCGAATGGCTTGCGCGCGTTGACGATTCGCTCGGGAGCGGCTATCGTCGGATTTCCTGTTTAGGTGAAAAATCCAATGATGCGATTCCTGCCGTCGCGGTGCTATTTCGTCGTGATGCTGTGTTCTGGCAGTGCGGTCACGCAAGCCGCGACCATCGAGTCGTTCGCGCCGAACGGCGAGATTAAGGGTGTGCGCCAAGTCACGACGCGTTTCTCCGCGGCGATAGTGCCGTTCGGCGATCCGCGCGAACTGGCGCCCTTCACGATTACCTGCAACCCAGCCGATAGGGTCAAAGGCGCAGGCCGTTGGGCCGACACGCGCAATTGGGTTTACGACTTCGATCAGGATCTCCCGGCCGGCGTGCGCTGCGATTTTAGTTTGAACGCGGGCCTCAAGACGTTAACGGGCGAAGCGATCACCGGGGTCGCACAGTATTCATTCAGCACCGGTGGCCCGGCCATTGTGCAGAGCGAACCGTACGAAGGATCGACGATCGCCGAAGACCAAACATTTCTCCTCGCGCTGGACGCGGCGGCGACGCGCGAATCCATCGAGAAAAATGTTTACTGCGATATCGACGGCGTCAACGAAAAAGTCGGTGTGAAGATATTGTCGAACGCCGATCGCGATTTGCTGCTGCGTGAAAATCGCTATTTTCTCAGCGAACATTTTGGCCGCTTATTTCCCGGGCAGGACTTCAATGCGCCGACAACCAAGGACAAACCAAGCCCACGTCAGCTTTTCTTGAAACAAATCGGCGCACCCGACACCAGCGTAATCGCGTTGCAATGCACGCGCGGCTTGCCCAACTCGAAAGCCCTGCGCCTGATCTGGGGCAAAGGTGTGGCCAGTGTCAGCGGCATCGCCACACGCGAAAACCAAGCGCTGGCCTATGAAACGCGCAGCACCTTCAACGCGCGCTTGAACTGCGAACGAGTAAATGTAAACAGCGATTGCATCCCGCTGCTGCCCATGTCGTTATATTTCAGCGCACCGATCTCGATTGCCGACGCAAAGAAAATCGTGCTCGTTGGCGCAGACGGCAAGCGCTATACGCCGGCGCTTAAGCCACAGGAAGGCGAACCCGAGGACTGGCTGAACGCGGTAGTCTTCAAGGGGCCCTTCCCAGAAAAAACTCAGTTCAAACTTGAGATTCC
Organism: Burkholderiales bacterium; assembly: GCA_046598945.1. Lineage (GTDB taxonomy): Bacteria > Pseudomonadota > Gammaproteobacteria > Burkholderiales > JALYOK01 > JALYOK01. Next base: position 1,298 of record JBKJHT010000036.1, read on the forward strand.
AGCTGGCATCAAAGACGATGGCGGCCGCGAGCTGGCGAATCGCGAGCGTTTTCCGCTGACCGTCAAGACCGATGAAAACCCGCCGCTGGTAAAATTTCCCGCCAGCTTCGGCGTGATTGAGTTGAATGCCGATCCGGCCATGCCCGTGACGGTGCGCAATATTGAAGACCGGATTTCGATGAAGCTTACCCGCGTCGAGGCCATTCCCGGAAAGACGTTACACGTCGGCGGCATCGGCGCGGAAGAGCGAATAATTTCGTTACTGACTCGGCTGCGCAGCCGGGAATACGAGCCCGAGAAATCCTTTTTCTCCAGCGTCGATAAAACCCAAGCCATCGCACTGCCCAAGCCTGGCGGCAAAAAACAATTCGAGGTCATCGGGATTCCCCTCAAGCAGCCGGGCTTGCATGTGGTGGAAATCGCCAGCCCGCGATTGGGCCAGGCGCTATTATCGAAGAAACGTCCCTACTATGTCCGCAGCGTGGCGCTGGTCACCAATCTCGCGGTGCATTTTAAATGGGGCGTGGCGTCATCGCTGGTGTGGGTAACGAGCCTGGATCGCGCCAAGCCGATTGCCAATGCCGACATTAGCGTCCGCGACTGTAACGGCCAGCAACGCTGGCAAGGTAAGACCGACAAGGACGGCATCGCCCGCATCGACCAGCCTCTGCCGCGCGATGAAGCGCTGGCTTCATGCGCACATCTCGGCCGCATTTTGGTCGTGTTCGCGCGCACCTTGAACGATCTGTCATTCACGCAAAGCGATTGGAATGAGGGCATCGCGGCCTGGCGCTTTAACGTCAACACCGACTTCAGCCCGCCGCAAGATGCGCTGCACACGATCTTCGCGCGAACCTTGCTGCGCGCCGGCGAAACCGTACACATGAAGCACTTGCGTCGCGAACGCGTTCTGCAGGGCTTTGCTGTCCCGCAATCCGGTGCGGCGCAAGCCACGCTATCTATTACGCACGCCGACACGCAACAAAAATATGCGCTGCCGATCCAATGGGATAAACAAGGCATCGCCGAATCCACCTGGACGATTCCGCGGGACGCCAAACAGGGCGACTATCATTTAACGATCGACGGCCGGTACGCCGGGCAGTTCAAAGTCGAAGCATTTCGTGTGCCCACCATGCGCGCCATTATCAAGCCGCTTGCGACGCCGCTGGTGAACGCGAGCAAGGCCGAGATCGATTTGCAGTTGAACTATCTTGCCGGCGGCGGCGCGGCCGGCGCGAAGGTCAGAGTCAACAGCATCTTGCTGCCGAAGTCGATTTATTTTTCCGACTACGGCGACTATCAAATCGGCGCCGGCAATGTAAAGGAAGGCATCGAAAAAGAAGGGAATGGCGATGTTCTCGAGGACGCGCCGGAGGGCGAGATTGCCGCGCCAAACACTGCGAGTCAACCGCTCGCGAGCAACAATCTGGTGTTGGACGCGCAAGGCGCGGCGCGCACGACAATAGACAAATTACCCAAGGTTGAAACCGCGAAAGACATTCTGACGGAAATGGAATATCGCGATGCCAACGGCGAAGTCTCCGCCGTATCCACACGCATTCCGTTGTGGCCATCGAAGCTGCTGATCGGCTTGAAGCCCGACGGCTGGGCGATTAGCAAAGACAAGCTAAAATTCTACGCGCTGGCACTTGATTTAGAGGGCAAGCCCATCAAGGGCGCGGCGATAAAAGTCGATTTGTTACAGCGCAAAACCTATTCCCATCGCAAGCGCTTGGTCGGTGGATTTTACGCCTATGAAAACGTCAACGAAGTGAAAGCCATCGGCGCCGCATGCCAAGGCAATACCGACGCGAAGGGCTTGTTGCTCTGCGAAACCCGATCACCGATTGCCGGCAATATCATTTTGCGCGCGCAAGCAAAAGACCGTGCCGGTAACCCGAGCTACACCCACAGCGATGTATGGGTCGCGGGTTCCGAAGATTGGTGGTTCACCCAGGCG
>JBKJHT010000082.1:0-16998 GCA_046598945.1 Burkholderiales bacterium
AATACGAAACCGAACGGACTCCAGTGGTCATCAGCGGATGCCTCGGCCCTCGCGGCGACGGCTATGTTCCTGATCGTGCCATGTCGGAGCAGGAGGCGGCGGCCTATCATCGAGACCAGGTCGAAACCCTCGCTGGTTCCGCCGCGGACATGGTGTGTGCCATTACCATGAACTACGTGGAGGAGGCCGTTGGGATTGCTCGAGCCGCCCAGCGAGCGAGCATGCCAGTTGCCATTTCCTTTACCGTCGAAACCGACGGTAACCTCCCGACCGGCCAGGCGCTGAAGGCAGCGATCGATCAAGTTGACGATGCGACGTCAGGATATCCATGCTACTACATGATCAACTGCGCCCATCCTACGCACTTCGAGCGCGTACTGGCTGAAGGTGGGTTGTGGTTGGATCGGATTCGAGGCCTCCGAGCGAACGCTTCGCGCAAGAGTCACGCAGAGTTGAACGAGTCCCCCGAACTCGATGTTGGCAACCCTGTCGAACTGGGGACGCAGTATGCCCGTCTCAAGACACAGCTCCCGCGCCTGAATGTGATGGGTGGGTGTTGTGGCACCGATCACCGCCACGTGGAACAGATCGCTGAAGCTTGCTCGCCGCTCTTTCGCACTGCGACCTGACAACGGCATGCAGCGCGACGCGCCAAGAGCGGCGCGCTTCGGACGCCGGACGTTAGGGGTTACATCGTGTCTCACGAATATCAGCCCGTAGAAGACGCCTTCCGAGACAGTGAGGTGTCTTCCGCTTCTGTAGATCAACTTCAAACATATCTCCTTGCTTTGGCTAACCCGTGGCGAGGGGCGGAGATCAAAATCAATGGAGTCTGACCCCAATGGCACAAACGTGGCACAATCGTGAGGAGACAAACATGCGCGAACCAACTTTCCACGCTGCAAAGGCCGATTATGAACGGTCGGACACGGCGTCCGAGAAATCGCTGATGGCCAAGTTGACAAGAGCGAGCATCGTGGGGCTCATCGCCTTTATTGGGGGGCCTCATCGCGTTGATCTATTCGCATGTGGCGCTTGGAGCGCTACTCTTGATGCTAGCGCTGCACTGGAATCAGCAAACGCACACCTACCACTTGGACATCATGGTGATGAAGGAAAGTCGCCGCGTTGCGCAAATCGTCGTTTCTGTAGCTGAGATACTCGGAGCGATGCTTAAACCGAATTTTGTCGCGAACTTGATCGAGTAATTTTCGCGGTTGTGTTGGCGTCGTTATGGTTTGCATAAAGTGTCAGGTTACTTTAGGCTAACCTCATTAAAACAATTAAATAGTTTTTGTTGAAATGATTACATGACACTGTTTTTTGTTTATACGACAATCGATGCCGTATATATTAGGCGGCTGAAACACCATGTCGGCCAATGAGGGCTCCTGATGAACTACGCAGTAATGTCTGACCGTGCGATCACGAGAGGCTTTGTTCTCGCGGGCGCGGTTAACGTCTTCGGCATGCTGGTCGTTTCCAAACTCTTCACCAATTCGCTGCTCAACGCGACAGACCCTGCGGTCTTCTCATGGCTCGGCCAAGTTGCTATCGTGCTTTGGGGTTTAGCCTATTGGGCGGTCGCACAACCGTACCGGCATGTCCCATATTTGGTCCTAGTTTTCTTCATCGAAAAGATGGTTTACACCGTCACTTGGCTACTTTGGCTACTGCAGAAGGGTCATTCATTGACGAGCATCGCTTCGGAGTCACTGATGACAGCCATATTCTTCGGGATGTACGGCGCCGGTGATTTCGCGTTCGGGCTCTTCTTCGGGTGGGTGGCACTAAAGGTTCTAAAGGGAGGCCGCAATTCAGCCGCCTAACCCGGCAGTCAACGCGGACGCTGCGCGATAAGGCCGCGCAGCGCCGGTTACTTCTACGTTAGATTCTCTGTGATGAAACTCCGCGACTGCCCATATCTATGTCAAGAGACTGTTAGTTCTCGTCAAACGGCCGGTTTTTGATCAACACCATCAGGCCAAGGCAAGCGCTCAACGACGCTAACGAAAAAGTAATCCCGGGACCCAAGGGCTCCCAAACAAAGCCGCTGAGAAATCCACCGAGCATGCCGCCGGCGCCGTAGGTCAGCCCGGTAAACAGGGCTTGGCCCTTGGCTTGATGGCGCCCACTAAAGCGCCGATGGACGAAGCCCATGGCAATAACGTGGAAGGCGCCGAACGTAAATGCGTGTGACATTTGCGCAAAAAACAATAGCGGAAACCATTTCGCGCCCCAGGCGATGAACAAAAATCGCAACGCCGCGATAACAAAACAAAACAGAAAGATGCGCGCGACCGAAAAGCGTTGTTGGATGCGCGGAAAATAAAAAAATATCGCGATCTCGACCAGCACACCAATGGACCAAAGCATGCCGACACTGGTTTTGCTATAGCCTTCGGCGACCAAATAAATCGAGAAAAAAACATACAACGGCCCGTGCGCGAACGTCATGAGAAAGCAGGCGACAAAGAATGCCGCGACTTTGGGTTCGCGCAAAATCGACATAATCGAGCCTTGATCGTCGCCGTGGATCGATGCGCCGCCGCGCGGAACCAACCAAGCGAAAGCCAACATCGCCAGCATCAGTAGCAGCAGGATCAGCGGCAAACGGGAAATGGCGATGAAGTCCAACAATGCACCGACGCCGCTGACAATCAGCACGAAGCCAATCGAACCCCACAAGCGAATGCGACTGTACTGCGCCGTTGCACCGCCGAGTCGCTGCAAGGTTGATGCTTCGACGAGCGGCAGCGGGCCGCTCCAAAAAAATCCCACGACCGACATCACCACAAATAACCAGAGGAAACTCGACGACAAAAACACGGCACAAAATACCAGCACGGCGGCGAAAGTCGTGAAGCGAATCACCCAATCGGGCCGACCCAAACGATCACTCGCCGCGCCCCAAAAAGTCGGCGCGAAGATGCGCATGACTTGTTGCACCGCCATCAACGTGCCGATCTGTGCTGCGGCAAATCCCAACGATTGCAAATACAAACCCCAGTAGGACGAATAGGCGGCAACGAACGCAAAGTAGGTGAAATAGAAGCCGGCGAGGCGCCAGTAAATGCTGAAGTCCATACTCGCATTCTAACAACCGGGGTAAACCAACGGCCTAAATGTGCGTAAAGGCATGCCCTGCGAACCAATGGCGATGCGGCTGTCCAGGCATACTATGCCACGAACCAGGCACGACGCGCCGCCTGGCAAGGCGCTTTGTAACACCAAAAGTGGATGCGATGAACGCGCCTTCACTACAATCCAAGCATTCTCATCCCCACATGTTAGCCATGGATCAGTCACAACAAATCACCGCGGCGCTAAAACAATTCGTCAAAGAACAAGGCGTCGCCTACGCCATGCTCGCGCAAAAATTTCGCTTGAGGGAAGCGAGCGTGGATGTTTTCGGTTGTGTCGGCGTTGAAGCGGAAGTGATTTTTGTAACGACTTCACCTATCGTGGCCCGAGGCCAGCCCCTCATTCCCGCGAAGGCGGGAATCCATTAGGCCTATCAAAGTCAACATGGATTCCGCCTTCGCGGGAATGACACCGTTGGGTATTAGCGCGCGTCGCCAAGATTATTCACGGCAAAACTTCAAGGTTTCCAAACCGAAGGATGACAGCGCTGATACTGACCCGCATATGCCGTCTCCGCTCCCAACTCGCGCGCGGCCTGCCACGCCCAGTGCGGGTTATCCATGACCGCGCGGGCGATGGCGACCATATCGGCCTTGCCAGATGAAATAATTTCTTCCGCTTGGCGGCCGTTGGAAATCATGCCGACCGCCATCACCGGCATACCGGTTTCGCGTTTCACTTTTTCCGCGAACGGCACGTTGTAGCCGGGCGCGACCGGAATCTTTTGGCGCGGATCGACTTGCCCCGATGTGGCATCGATAAAGTCGCAACCGAGTTTTTTTAACGCTTCGGCGAACACGACCGTTTCCTCCGGCGTCCAACCGCCGTCAACCCAGTCGGTCGCCGACACACGCACGCCGAGCGGTAAATCCGCCGGCCACACGGCGCGTACGGCTTCAAAGACTTCCAACGGATAACGCATGCGATTGGCGCTGCTGCCGCCGTATTCGTCGTCGCGCTGGTTGGCCAGCGGCGACAAAAATTGATGTAGCAAATAGCCGTGACCGATATGTAATTCGACGAGATCAAAGCCGATTCGCACCGCGCGTTTCGCCGAATCGACGAACTGTTGTTTCACTTCGGCAAGGCCCGAGCGCGTGATGGCGACAGGTTTATGCCAACCGGGGCCGAAGGGCAGTGCGCTGGGGGCCAGCGTCGTCCACGCACCCTCTTCTGCCGTCAGCGTCTTGCTGCCATCACTGGGGCGATGCACCGAACCTTTGCGGCCGGCGTGCGCGAGTTGGGTACCCAATTTCGCCACGCCGTAGCGCTTACAAAAATCAATCACGCGCTTAAGCGAGGCTTCGTTTTCGTCGCTGTATAGGCCGAGGCAATGTTTGGAAATACGTCCGGCCGCTGAGACGTGCGTTGCTTCCGTGATTACCAGACCGCCCGCGCCCATTGCGAATTGACCGAGATGCATAAGATGCCAATCGTTCGCGCTGCCATCGATCGAGGCATACTGACACATGGGCGAAACAACGACGCGATTCGCCAGCGTAAGACCACGCAATGTGATTGGAGAAAAAAGTTTTGAGGTCATGGTTTTTGTTAGATGGCTGAGGCGATGGCTTTACCCACATCTTCGGTACTTGCCGTGCCGCCGGCATCCGGTGTGCGCGGGCCGTCTTGCAATACTTTCTCAATGGTGTTGATGATTGCGACACTGGCTTTTTCGTAACCCAAATGTTCCAGCAACATCGCGCCGGACCAAATCTGGGCGATGGGATTAGCAATCTTCTTGCCATAAATGTCCGGCGCCGAGCCATGCACCGGTTCGAACAGCGACGGAAAAAGTCGCTCCGGATTGATGTTGGCGGACGGCGCTATGCCGATGGTGCCCGCCGTCGCCGGACCGATATCGGAAATAATGTCGCCGAACAAATTCGATGCAACGATCACATCGAAGCGTTGCGGATTAAGTATTAATTGAATGGTTAAACCGTCGACGTGATATTGGCTAGTTTTCACGTCGGCGTAATTTTTCGCCATCTCGGCAAAACGTTCGTCCCAGTACGGCATCGTGATCGAAATGCCATTGGATTTGGTGCACGACGTCAGCAATTTGCGTGGCCGTTTCATCGCCAATTCAAACGCGAATTTGATAATGCGATCCACGCCTTTGCGCGTGAATACCGATTGCTGCGTAACGAATTCACGCTCGGTGCCAGCGAACATGCGCCCGCCAACGGAGGAATATTCGCCTTCGGTATTTTCGCGCACCACGTAGTAGTCGATGTCGCCAACTTTTCGCCCGACCAGCGGACACGGAATACCCGGCATCAAGCGCACCGGGCGCAGGTTCACGTATTGATCAAAGACGCGGCGAAAATTAATCAGCGAATCCCACAGGGATTTATGATCCGGCACCTTGGCTGGCCAACCGGTGGCGCCGAAGAAAATCGCCTCGTGACCGCCGATTTTGTCGCGCCAATCGGGCGGCATCCAATAGCCATGTTTGTCGTAATTATCGCAACTCCAATCGAAATAATCGAAGTGCAAATCGATGCCGAATTTGCGCGCCGCTGCGTCTAAAGCGCGTACGCCTTCGGGCATGACTTCTTTACCGACGCCGTCGCCGGCGATGACTGCGATGTTATGTTTTGCCATTTATTTTCTCTCTCTGCCAAGGGCCGCTTGTAGCCTGCCTCGTGGCGATATGTGTCTGGAACGCCTTGCTAGTACTAGGTCGTGGCGCGGTTGATAAATTAATTCCCAACTACATTTACCAATGTCATTCCCGCGTAGGCGAGAATCCATGTTGACTTTCGCAGTCCAAATGGATTCCCGCTTTCGCGGGAATGACAATTGATATTCGTTTTTGTTTATTTCAAAAACTAAGCCTCATCCGGCTCAGGATTCTCCACCAGATACATCTTCTGAATTGCATTTACTCGATCGTGCGGCACGCAAGCCGCAATCCGCGGCGTAGCGCAATCCACATCGGCATTTTGCCCGCGATGGCGCAGCGCGTGATCGATCAACACCAGCGCCAACATCGCCTCCGCAATCGGCGTCGCGCGAATGCCGACACACGGATCGTGACGTCCATGCGTATTCACAATCACCGGCTCGCCTTGCTTATTAATTGAGCGACGGTCCAAGCGAATGCTCGACGTTGGCTTGATCGCAATGTTGACGACGATGTCCTGCCCGGTCGAAATGCCGCCCAATATTCCACCCGCGTTATTGGAAAGGAATCCCTGTGGCGTCATCTCATCGCTGTGAATCGTGCCCGCTTGCTCGACGCTGCCGAACCCCGCGCCGATCTCCACGCCTTTCACGGCGTTGATCGCCATCATCGCATAAGCTATATCGGCGTCGAGTTTATCAAATATCGGCTCGCCCCAACCAACCGGTACGCCGTCGGCCACCACGGTGATTCTCGCGCCGCAGGAATCGCCTGACTTGCGCAATTTATCCATGAACGTTTCCAGATGTGGCACGCTGTCCGGGTCTGGTGAAAAGAACGGATTATCGTGCACGCCGGCCCAGTCTTTAAAATCAATTTTATTCGGCCCGAGTTGCGACATATAGCCGCGAACTTGAATACCGAAGCGTTCGCGCAGCCATTTTTTTGCGACCGCGCCGGCCGCGACCATGGGCGCGGTGAGCCGTGCCGATTGGCGGCCGCCGCCGCGATAATCGCGAATGCCGTATTTCTGCCAATAGGTGTAATCCGCATGGCCCGGTCGGAACGATTCCATGATGTTGCCGTAATCTTTGCTGCGCTGATCCTCGTTGCGGATCAACAGCGCGATCGGCGCGCCGGTGGTCTTGCCTTCGAATACGCCGGATAGAATTTCCACCGTGTCGGATTCTTTTCGCTGCGTGACATGGCGCGAGGTACCGGGCTTGCGGCGATCCAATTCCGGTTGGATGTCCTCGACGCAAAGCGCCATTCCAGGGGGGCAACCATCGATCACGCAGCCGATGGCGGGGCCATGGCTTTCGCCAAAATTCGTGACGCAAAACAGTGTGCCTAGGGTACTGCCGGACATAAATTTCTCGTCAATTTAAGTCGCAAAGTTTACCATAGGCATCTATTCCCACTTCCGGTTCCCCCATGCAAGACGATTTGAAACAAGCGGCGCTGGAATACCATCGCTTTCCCAGCCCCGGCAAATTGGAAATCTCGCCGACCAAACCCTTGGCCAACCAGCGCGACCTCGCGCTCGCCTACTCGCCCGGCGTTGCCTTCGCCTGCGAAGCCATCGTTGCCGATCCGAATGCGGCGCGGCTTTACACCGTGCGCGGCAATTTAGTCGCCGTCATTACCAACGGCACGGCGGTGCTGGGCCTCGGCGCCATCGGCCCGCTCGCCGCGAAACCGGTGATGGAAGGCAAAGGCGTATTGTTCAAAAAATTCGCCGGTATCGATGTGTTCGATCTGGAACTAAACGAGCGCGATCCGGATAAATTGGTCGACATCATCGCCGCGTTGGAGCCCACGTTCGGCGGCATCAATTTGGAAGACATCAAAGCACCGGAATGTTTTTACATCGAACGCAAATTGCGCGAACGTTTGAAAATTCCGGTGTTTCACGACGATCAACACGGCACGGCAATCATTGTCGGCGCTGCAGTACGCAATGGCTTACGAGTGGTCGGCAAAGATATTGCGCAAGTGAAACTGGTCGCCTCCGGCGCGGGCGCCGCAGCCCTCGCCTGCCTCGACATGCTGGTCGCGATGGGGATGAAAAAGGAAAATATTATCGTCACCGATATCGCCGGTGTGGTTTACACCGGCCGCGTCGCGGAGATGGACGACAACAAAGCACGTTACGCCAAGGATACGAAAGCTCGAACGCTTGCCGAAGTCATCGGCGGCGCCGATATTCTGCTCGGCCTCTCGGCTGCAGGCGTGGTGAAGCCCGAAATGGTGAAAGCGATGGCAGCTAATCCGATCATTTTGGCCCTGGCGAATCCGACGCCGGAGATCATGCCGGAAGAAGTGAAGGCGGTGCGCGGCGATGCGATTATCGCCACCGGCCGTTCCGATTATCCGAACCAAGTGAATAACGTGTTGTGCTTTCCGTTCATCTTCCGTGGCGCATTGGATGTTGGCGCGACGACCATCAACGAAGCGATGAAACTCGCCGCGGTGCACGCCATCGCCGACCTCGCGAATGCGGAACAATCCGACATCGTCGCGCAAGCCTATGGCGGCGAAAGTCTGTCGTTCGGCGCGGAATATCTGATTCCACGGCCATTCGATCCGCGCCTGATTACGCGCATCGCGCCCGCCGTGGCGCAAGCCGCGATGGATAGCGGCGTAGCAACCAATCCCATTACCGACTTCGCCGCTTACCGCGAAAAATTAAACAGCTTCGTTTATTCATCAAGCTTGGTGATGAAGCCGATTTTCGCGGCAGCAAAACAAGCGCCCAAGCGCATCGTGTTTTGCGAAGGCGAGGACGAGCGCGTGTTGCGTGCCGTGCAAGTGGTGTTGGAAGAAGGTTTGGCCAAGCCCATCGTCATCGGCCGACCGCAAGTATTGGCGCGGCGCATCGAACAATTCGGCCTGCGGCTCAAGCCTGTCGCGGACTTTGAAGTAGTCAATCCGGAAAGCGACGAGCGTTATCGCGACTACTGGATGGCCTATCACAAGCTCACGGAGCGCAAAGGCGTGACGCCACAATTCGCTAAAGTCGAAATGCGCCGCCGCTTCACACTGATTGGCGCCATGATGATCCACATGGGTGATGCCGACGGCATGATCTGCGGCACCTTTGGAACTAACGATCAACACTTGCAATACATCGATCAGGTTATCGGTAAGCGCGCAGGCGCCAATGTCTACGCGGCAATGAACGGGCTGATCTTACAAAATCGTCAGGTATTCATCGTCGATACCCATGTGAATCTCGACCCTAACGCCGAGGAGATTGCGGAAATCACAATCATGGCGGCCGACGAGCTGCGGCGCTTTGGTATCGCGCCGAAAGTTGCTTTGTTATCCCACTCCAATTTTGGCAGTTCTGACGGTGTGTCGGCCATCAAGATGCGCGATGCCTTGGCCTTGATTCAGGCGCGCGCGCCGGATCTGGAAATCGACGGCGAAATGCACGGCGATTCGGCGCTGGATACGACGGTGCGTAAATCCCTCTTCCCCAATTCGCGTTTAACCGGAGAAGCCAATTTGCTGGTGATGCCGAACATGGACGCGGCGAACATTGCCTACAATTTGCTTAAGACCACGGCAGGCGGCGGCATCGCGATTGGACCGGTGTTGCTTGGCGCGGCGCGGGCCGCCCATGTTTTAACGCCATCGGCGACGGTGCGGCGCATCGTCAACATGACCGCGCTGGCGGTCGTTGACGCGCAATCCCATGGACGTGCAACAAAAACGTAAGCGAAACCACCGAAAATCGTACCCACATAGAAAATGTTCGATAAAATCCAAACATAAGCGAGTTAAAATTCGTTTTTCAAGGAATTTTTAATTGACCGTCAAAGTTCGAGTAAAGGACTTGGCAATGGGCATGTTCATAGCCGAGTTGGATCGGCCCTGGCTGGACACCCCTTTCCTGCTGCAAGGCTTCATCCTGGATAACGAGGAGGATCTCGCACAGATCCGCCGTTTTTGCCAGTTCGTGCTGATTGAACCGGCGAACTCGACGGCCGCCGCCGTCGCAAAACTCTCTCTTCCGCCCCCGACAAAAGCTGAGTCATCGACTGGCGGCCCGCGTAGCAAAAACCTGGTCGAGAATTTGATTATTAGCAGCGATGGCGGGGCGCGGAAGAAACCCGCCGTGTCCAGCGGGCTGGGTGAAAAGCGCAACGACCCTGCAACGTCGGCGCGAACGCGTCCGGCGGACCCGACAATTATCTATTACAACGACACGCCAGGTTCGCCGAAGCGTTCGCTGTGGGAAAAAGTCGAGGCGCCGAACGCTCGCGGCGAGGCCGGTTCGTCCGCCTTGGCGGAAGATATGAGCGATCTCAAAGTGCATTTCACACGCGGTAACACGCCGGCCAAACGTCCCGGCTTGTTCCGGCAAATTCTATCGACGCTGCGCTCCAAGCACGAGGCCGAGGATGACGCCGAATCCGCATCGCCGATAACGGCCTCAGGCGCGGCGCCAACCAAGCCTCTGATTCGCGTTAGCGAAAACAAAGTGGTGCAGGAGGCCGAACTGACCGAGGCAAAGGGGATCCATCTGCGCTCGCGCGAAATGATCCGCGATGTCGTTGAAGATCTGCGGCGCGAGCACCACATCGATCTGGATAAAGTCAACGAAGTGGTCGACGCCATGGTCGACAGCGTCGGCAACAATCCCGATGCGCTGCTGTGGCTCACCAAACTCAAAAGCCGCGATTCTTACACTTACGATCACGGCGTCGACGTCGCTATTTATCTTCTCGCATTCGGCCGCCACCTCGGCTACCCGAAGGATAAATTGCGCATCCTCGGCATCGCCGGGCTGATGCAAGACATCGGAAAACTCCGCATTCGGGAAGAGATTCTGGCGCGCTCCGGAAAGCTGTCCGCGGACGAATATGAAGAGGTCAAGATTCACGTCAACCATAGCATCGACATCCTGAAAGAGACCAGCGACATCCCCAACGAAGTGCTGATGGTGGTATCGCAACACCACGAACGGTTGGACGGTAGCGGCTATCCGCAGCGCCTCAAGGGTGATCAAATCTATCCGATCGCCAGCATGTCGGGCATCGTCGATTCGTTTGAAGCATTGGTCAGTCACCGCCCCTACGCCGAGGCGATTTCGACGCACCAAGCATTGCAACAACTCAATCGCTGGAAAGGCACCTCATTCCATGAGGCGCTAACTGAACAATTTATCCAGTGCATCGGCATCTTTCCCGTCGGCAGCCTGGTGGAACTTAACACCGGTGATGTCGCCGTCGTTATCGGACAGAATAAGGTTCGCCGTCTGAAACCCAAGGTCATGCTGTTGCTCGACCCAACCAAAAAGGCCTATCCGTACCCGGCGACCTTGGATCTGATTAACGATCCCATGAGTGACGACAAAACCCCTTTCCAGATCCGGCGTGATCTGCCCACCGGCGCCTATGGAATCGACCCGCGGGAATTTTATTTATAAGGCGCGCATTTCACTGTCGAGCGGTTGACGGCGTGAACGAAAAGCATATGATTTAGGTGATGATTTCGCTCGACCAACAACTTTCGAAACTCATGTGCACGCCAGATTCGTCGTTTAATATCGCCGAGTGTGCATTGATAGTTGCGCAGCACGAATATCCCAGTCTCGACGTTCCCGGGTATTTGCGGCAACTCGATCAGATTGCCGAACGCTTGCGCTTGCGTCTACCCGCCGATGCCGGTAAACCCCACGTGATTAGCATGCTCAATCACTACTTGTTTCACGAATTGGGCTACGCCGGTAATCGCGACAACTTCTACGATCCACGCAATAGTTTTTTGAACGATGTCATCGATCGCCGCATCGGCATTCCCATCACGCTGTCGATTCTATACATGGAAATCGGCCGCCGCGTCGGCGTGAACCTGCAAGGCGTGTCATTTCCCGGCCATTTCTTGGCGAAGTATGTGACCGATCAAGGCGTGATCGTGCTCGATCCATTTAACCAAGGCATCAGCCTCTCCGAGGCGGATCTGCGTGAGCGTTTGCGGCAATCCGGCGGCGGCGTGGATAGCCTCGACATGCCGCTCAGCGCACTGCTGCGCGCCGCCACGCCGCACGAAATTCTGCTTCGGCTTGCGCGAAATCTCAAAGCGATCTACAGCAATGCGGGCGAACTGGAAAAAGCCATCGCAACCGCCAACCTCATCTTGTGCCTGAACCCGCAAGACGCGAGTGAGCTACGCGATCGCGCCACGATGTATCACCAACTGTTTTGCTACCGCGCGGCCTTGGCGGATTTCGAGCGGTTGGTGCAAATCGATGTGGATGCCGCGGAAGACGACCGCATTCGTGCGACAATCGCAGAACTGAAACAAAAGAATCGCTTGCTCAATTAGCTCATGTTTTCCACTCGACGCCGCGTTCATTTGATCAGCAAATGTGTCTTGCTGCTGTTGCTCGGGATGCAAGCTGCGTTCGCGTTCAGCGCCGGCTAACTGTATGCGCCGCAGCAGACAGAAAAATCAGCCGCTGCGCCGAGTTGTCACGGCAGCGCAAGTGCCAACGTTGATCCCACGCGTAGTCTGTGCCGACTGCCCTGCATTACCGATGGGCAATCGCTCATGCAATACGATATTCCGCTACTACCGTCTTGCCTGGAAGCCGCGCCGATATTGACTCTTCACGCTATCCCCATCAAGCTCCGCGCTGTGTCTTGCTCGCAGCGAGGCGCCTTTCCAAACGATCCTGCAATCCCCATACGCTTCTGTAGTTTTCTGATTTAAGCCGACCTCCCGTCGACCCGTCCGCGCCTGCAAACGAGCGACGAGAAACTCGGCATGGACTGCGGCGACCTGCTGCAAGCCGGGCTACCGGCCAACCCGAGCCTGAATTTTAGCTTCCGTTCCGCGTCCGTCGGCGACAAACTGCTGATCGCCGTGGCGGATCGCCTTAGATCCAACTTGCGCAGCACCGACCTACTTTCACGGATGGGCGGAGATGAATTTCTGGTGATGTCCAGCGGCTTCAAGCTAGCGAGCCAAGCGCAGGAACTAGGCGCGCAATTGGTCAAGTCGATTGCCGAGCCGTTTACCGTGTCGCAACACCACTGCCAGATCGGACTGACGGTTGGCTACGCCATCGCATCGAATAACGCGAACGACACTCGCCTCCTGCTCATACGCGCGGATGCGGCTATGTACGCCGGCAAGCAGTCTGGAAAAAACTGCACTCGCCACGCAGAGCCGGCCGACAATCTCCTCTGATCCTGTGAATTTCGAACCGAGCGACGCAGGCGCCACAACTCATTGCCGGTTTGCGCGCTGTCGCGATCGTGCAGTAATCGATTGCCCAATGCCGTGTTCATTGCCGAATACACTGCCCTCAGCGACCGAACGCTAGATGGGTGGCAATCATCACGCTACGCTGGAAGCGAACGGTTCAGATGTGGCGTCCAAATCAAAAATGCGCGCACGAACCGCTCGAAACGCATCGGCATCGAGTTGATCGGTGCGCGACGTATTGCGGCACAAGGCGCCGCGAAAGCCGAGATAGTCCGGCGACAGCGCCAGCAACGGCGCTATGTCTTCGAGGCGCAACGATCCCGCAAGTCCACACATTAAATGTTTTGAATGCGCGCGCTGAACGAAGTTGCGAAGCTGCGCATCGTCACAATGGCGGCGCAGACCGCCGGCGTGTTTGTCGGCGGTGTCGAGCATTACGCCGTAAAAACCACTTGCCGCAAGCGCGTCGATCCAGGCGAGGTCAATCGCTTGGTCGGCGAACAGCACGGCCACGAGGCGCGCGGACACAGGCTCTGGCCCTGCAGCGGTGGCTAGCCTTGCGGGTGGCTTAGGGCCGAGGCTACCCAACCAAGCGGCGCCGTGCCAGAAGGCACGCTGGGAGCTGCTCGCGGCGATGCCGATTTTTACGATGTCCACACCGGTTGCCGCCGTCGCGACGACTTTTTGCGCGATACTCGCAGGGTGGTCAGGTATATCGCCAATCGTCGCGCTCACCGTGCGACGGCCATCGATTGCCGCCACGATACTGACCAGCCTCGGAAGCGGCAGTGCACCGAGCGCGCCCTCGTGGGGATTTTTCAAATCAATGATGTCGGCGCCTAATTCCAACGCGAGTAGCGCTTCCGCAACCGACGTGACGCTAGCGAGCATCTGCGTCATGGCGTTGTCACTCGGCGGTGTTCATTCAATTTTTCTTGCAGCCAACGCCATGCTTCTAGCTCGATTGGGCCCGCGGTTTTTTCGATGGCAATGCTGAGGTAATCCCACTCGCTGGTGATTTTTTCCGGTGGCAGCATAGGTAACCGGCTGATCAGAACGGCGCCTTCAATCACCGCGGCCTGCGCACGATTGAAGCCTCGAAACGCGCCGTGAGATTCGTTGTGAACGCGTTTGCAAAATAGCCGTGCCCGTTGCGGATCCTGATCGACACGTTCGAGCTTGAGTTCGCTGTGACCCAAGCTATCGCGTAGGCGCACGCCAGCGACGGCGGTTGCCGCGATGGTCGGCCAATCGCGTTTCGCGCCGCTGACGCAGCCGGCAAACACGCGCACGTCATCACAAAAATTTTGGACCGCAAAACCGCTGGCGATCACATTATCCAGCGTCGTCGAGGGTTTGAATGGCGCCAGAATCACCCAGTTGTCTTCCTCGCGAATGCCCATGGGCGCGATGTGGACGCGGCCTTCGGCTGATTGCGTCGTGATAATAGTTTCAAAAATCATTCGTCGTTTGTCGATTTCTTTTTTGCTTGTAGCGTCGTGCCCATGGCGTGGTAGGCGGACTGATCTTCTGGTTTTTTATCGGTCGCCACGCCCCAACTCAATTCCTGATCTTGCGTGTAGCGCTTACCTAGCTGCCAGGCAATTTGTGCACGCGCTAATTCCACGCCGAGGTAAAACGCGTGGCTGCCATCGTGCTCCAACTTGAGTGCGGGAAACAACGTAAAGGGATCGTCTGCCGAATGAAAGCCATCGCGATTGTAAACGTGAATGCCTTTCTCACTTACTTGCACGCGAAAGCTCGGATCTTTAATCGCCGCGGCGATATCGCGAATTTCGCTTTCTGTATCGGGAAACGGCTTGCGCTCATGGGTGGTCAACAGTGCGCCGGAGTAATCTTTCGGCAAGCTCATGTCCTCGTGCGCAGCGAACATGATGCGCCGCGCAGCGTCGGCCTCGCGCACCGCGCGGCGCGCGTGCGGGCTGACTTCAGTGGTGAGTATCGAGCCGATACGCAGCTCGGAAATAATGCCCATTAACAGCGCATTTATGCCGCTGGTATCGGCTTCGGTTAATTCAGTGAGATTGCCCACGCCCATCATAATTTCGGCCTGCGGACAGCGTTCACGCAGCGCGTGATAGCGCACAATGGATTGCGTGAAACCAAAATGGATTGGATCAAGTATGGCGTCGGCGATAAAGCGTTTGTTTTTCTTTGTCAACGAATCCATCGCGCGATACAGCGATTCGAGATCGGTGGGCTGATGTGGAATCAAGATGGGAACGGAATCCACTTCATCCGCGATCCACAGGGTTTCTTCTTTCAAGCTCAGCAGATAGTCCGCGCCAGCCTTGCCGGCACGCAATAATTCCTGCGCATTGACGGAATCGACGCTGACTTGATGGCCCGCGAGTTTGAGCGCCTGAATGGCGTCTTCCAAATGCGGGAATGGCGTGTCAGGCAAGCAGCCCAGATCGATGACATCCGCGCCATCGCGTTGATACCGTGCGGCGCGTTGCAAAATGCCGGCAACATCAAGTTGGGTCGCATCGACAATCTCAGCAAAAATCTTGACGTCGTAGTGAGACAAATCGCGGTGTTGTTTTTTCTTACCGAAGAATTCCGGCATATCTTTCAATTCTTCCGGCCCGCGCTCGACGGCAATGCCGTAGTGCTGGGTCAGCGCCTGCAAGTCACCACGGCAACGGCCGGGAACAATGATCCGCGCGGCCTTCCCGGTGTCGGTCACGCGGCGCCGGATGAGATCGGCCGTCATTAACCCCGCGACGTTGATGCCGATGTTGAGCACGTCGTAGCTAAAAGGTATCGGCTGAATGCTTTGAAGAATTCGATGCAGACTTTTTTCCGCGAGCTTTCCGGTGAGGAAGAGAATGTGTTCGGACACGAAATGCGGAATTCGCTAAAGCGCTGCGAAATACGCTGCCATTTTTCGCCGCATCGCCTCATCCGGCAGGCGTCCCTGACCCGCACCCATGTTATCGATGAGATGGTTTGGATTGCGCGTGGCGGGAATGACGCAGGTGACCGCCGGATGGCCGAGGATGTATTTGAGGAAAAACGGGCCCCAACTGGTGCAGTCAAATTCGCTCGCCCAAGCCGGTAACTGTTTGCCTTTAACCGCACTAAAGACGCTGCCATTGGCGTAGGGCCGATTGGCAATGACGGCGGTGCCGACATCGGCGGCGAGTTTGAGCAGGCGCTGCTCGGCTTCGCGTTCGACGATGGAATAGTTGAACTGCACGAAATCCATCTCGCCGGATTTTATCGCTTGTTCCAGCATGTCGTAGGCACCGGCGTGATAGTGAGTCACGCCGAGATATTTAATCTTGCCGGATTTTTTCCAATCGCGCAGCGTGGCGAGATGGGTCTTAGCGTCCTGCAAATTATGCACCTGCATGAGCTCGATTTTTTCGCGGCGCATTTTGTGCAGCGAATCGTTCATCTGGGCGATGCCCGACTCGCGTCCGCTGGTCCAAACCTTGGTCGCGATCCACAACTTGTTATTCACGTTGAGTTCCGTCGACAAATCGCCGACGATGCTTTCCGCGCTGCCATACATCGGCGAGCTATCGACGATGGCGCCGCCGAGCTCGACGAATCGTTTGAGCACTTCTTTCACCGCATCGCGATCGCTGGTATTGCTGCCGATATCGAAGGCGTCGTAGGTGCCAAGTCCGATGACGGGCAATACCTCACCGCTCTTGGGAATTTTTCGCACGATACCACTCGCCGCATTGGCGGGCATGGAATGGGGTAATGTCATTGCGGCAACACCGGCGCCGACGATGCGCAGGTACTGCCGGCGCGAATTACGATTGCGGTTCTCAAGGGAATCCATTGTCTCTGCCATTGTAAATAACGCTATTGTAGTGCCAGTTATGGGAGGCAACCAAAATGCCTTTCTTGAATGGGTGATAGGCTGGAGAGGCGCGTGGTTGTTGCCTCACAGGCCATGCAATGCCCGCAGCCAAGTGGGAGTCGGAACGATTCACCCCTTTCCGGCGCACCCGATTTGGCGT